>CAYGTA010000079.1:0-10337 GCA_964352605.1 uncultured bacterium
TACACAACCCTTTCCGCTGCTGTCATAACACGTAACCTTATCAGACTGTCTTTAAGATATTTGTCTTTAATATGCGTTGCCTGTTCATCAGGAAACTCAGGTAAACGTTCAAAATTAAGCAACCATCTTCTTTCAAGCTCGAGCTTTGAGTATTTTGGTATCTGAGTCATGTTGGGTCTTTTTCATTTTTTGAGTGCGCGCTAAGTGTCGTTGCTTGATTGTACTCGCTAGCTTGCTCTAAGCATGGATGGGTTTAAGTGTTTAGCGTTGTCTTACTAAAAAAGAATGCCTGAGTCGTTTAATACTCAGGCGTTAGGCTTTAAAGTTTAAGGCTAATTAACCATTTTGGTACGTCTGGCTTGGAAGTCTTGTAGTACATAACGACCTATGGTGTGTGGTGTTGTAAAGTACGCTTTGCCTTTGGTCATTTGTGAAACGCGCTGTACAAAGGCTATAAGTTCGGGGTCACGGGCTAACATAAAGGTGTTGATTTGAATGCCTTGACGACGGCAACTACCCACTTCACGAATGGTTTCACCCAATACCATAGGGTCTAAACCATAAGCATTTTTATAAACTCGTCCGTTAGGTAGCGTTATGGCACTGGGTTTACCGTCAGTAATCATGACGATTTGCTTCATGTCTTTATTCTGGCGTTTTAAGATTTTTTGAGCTAAACGTAAGCCTTCTGCTGTGTTGGTGTGATAAGGTCCAACTTGTGCTTGTGCTAGCTTATTAAGCGGTATTTCTTCAGCGGAATTATGAAACAGAACAAATTTAATGACATCGCCACGGTACTGCGTATGAATCATATGCGCTAAAGCTAAAGCAACCTGCTTGGCAGGGGTAAAGCGATCTTCACCATATAAAATCATAGAGTGCGAGCAGTCAAGCATGACGACTGTTGCTGCTGATGAATTGTAGTCAGACTGCATAACTTGCAAATCACCATAATCTAAATCTAAACGCCCATCTGTAATGCCACGCTTAGCTGCATTACGAAAGGTTTCACCCATATCCAGATTCATGGTGTCACCAAACTCATAAGGCTTACTTTCAGATATTGCCTCTACGCCTGTTGTCTGATGATCTGTTTCATGCGCACCAATGCTACTTTGACCTGCGCCACCCAGAACATCTTTAAGGGTTTTATAGCCTAAGAAATCAATGGCTTTATTGGTAAGTTCAAATTTGGCTTGGTTGGGGTCTTGATTATCACCCTCACTACCCTGACCATTCGGGCCAGTTTGCTCTTCACCATTTTGAGGACGCATGTAACCCTCTTGCTCGAGTCTTTGTGCCAGTTCTTTAACGCTTTCGCCTAACTTGCTGTCCATCCAGTCTTCAGCGTTCATGGCTTCTTCTATGGTTTGCTCATCAACCAGTTCATTATTAATAAGGGCTTCAGCAATAGCGTCATAGAGGTCTTGCATGGTTTGTTGATAATTTGGGTCTGGGTCCCAAGGGTTTCGCTGAAAGCCACTTTCTAACAGGCGATCTTGAATCATTTTCATTAGATCAGCCATATCTAGATCATCTAGAGTAGCTTCATATTTGCTATAGCGAGTTGTTGGCATGCGTCCTCCTTTGTGAGGGGTTTAGGGTGCTCAAAGTCAAGCTGCTGTGTTTAATTCCATCTTCTACGACTACCCATGCCTTCAATTTCAGGTTCAGCAGCCGTGTAGCCTCGTTCTTCACTACGAGCTACTTGCTTACGAGCATAAAGACCTTCAAGTACAAATTCAGCAGCCGTAGCAAGATCTTCTGCGCTGCTACCTTCAGCTAAGGTCTTCGCAGCGTCAAGTAGACCAGGGACAGAAGCAAAAACATCAACAAGTTGAGCAGTTGCGAGGGTGTCAGGTACTTTTAAAGCATTATCACTTTCAAAGTACTCAATAATAGGTTCAACAACAACTGAAATACCCCGACGACTAAAGACTTGACCCACCGCACGACGTACAATATCTTTGGCAACCGCTTCGCCACCCTTAAGTTCACCCTCATACTCGAGTTCTAACTTACCTGTAATGCTGGGCAGACCTGCATATAGGTCAGTGGTTCTAGCTATAACGCCTGTTTCACTAAGTACAAGTGCACGACGCTCAGCGTTACTAACCACATTCTCCATAAGGCTTATGGGCAGGCGTTGGCTTACGCCTGAATGTTTATCTACTCGGTTGTCATCACGTGCTTGAAAGGCTACTTCTTCAATCATTTCAGCAACAAAACTTGGTACAGTAATGTTGTCGTTTCGTTTTGTCCAAGCTTCTTGACCTGTAATTGACATGCCTTCTTCAACGGTGGAAGGGTAGTGGGTGCGTATTTCAGAACCAATACGGTCTTTTAGAGGTGTAATAATTTTACCCCTAGCGGTGTAGTCTTCTGGGTTGGCACTAAAGACCATCATGATGTCTAAGGCTAAGCGAATAGGGTAGCCCTTAATTTGTACGTCACCCTCTTGCATAATGTTGAACAAACCTACCTGAACTTTGCCTGAAAGGTCAGGTAGTTCGTTCATAGAAAAAATGCTGCGATTGGCGCGCGGTAAAAGACCATAGTGAACGCTGCGCTCGTCACCTAACTGCACACCCAAACGGGCTGCTTTAATCGGGTCAATATCTCCAATGATATCGGCAACGGTTACATCAGGCGTGGCAAGCTTTTCAACATAGCGTGCTTCTTTCGGTAACCAATCTATAGGGGTTGCGTCACCCTGCTCAGCTAAGATTTCTTTGCCCTCAATACTGACAGGGTTAAAAGGGTCATCATTTAGTTCTGTACCAGCAATAAAAGGAATTTCGTCATCTAAAAGTTCAGTTAGTTGCCTCAAAATACGCGTTTTTGCCTGACCACGAAGACCCAACAAAATAAAGTTATGACGGCTTAAAACCGCATTTACAATTTGAGGTACAACAGAGTCATCGTAGCCAACAATGCCAGGAAAGATTTTGTCACCCGACTTGAGGCGCTCTACTAAGTTAGAACGCAATTCATCTTTAATACTGCGACCTGCTTTAGCTTGCCACTCGGTCTTTTTGAGTTCACCAAGGGTCTTCACGCTCATTGTTTCGCCTCGAGTATACCGTTCTCTTTTTGGTTTAAAATCATACTTAGATGGTAGCACCAAGCCCTTAAAGCTTATGTGTTCAAAAGCTGTATTTGTCTTAAGACTTTTTCAGTTAATGTTGCTTTTAAGGCAGATATTCTCTTCACAGGCTTAACTCACTTCGCTTCTTTATAACCTGCAAAATACTGCTTTGTAAGTCACTCATAACTGCGTTCACCCAGAAACCAGCATAGCTATTCATGGTACTTGTCAACCTTTGGGTACTCACCAAATGAAGCAAAAGCTTAGTATCATCTAAAACTTCAATGTGGTAGCGACCACTCGTAACATCTACAAAGTCACCCCCAATATCAGGGCCTAAGGCAAAAGCTTTGCGTTCACTCGAGTTTCCTTGAGCTTCAATACTAAAGGCTAAGGTTTTGTTTGGCTGCCAGTCACTTACTTCTTCAAGAAAGCTAAGTCCATTAGAGAAATTAGCGGTTCTTATGCCCCCAACGCCCTCGTGAGATAAGCTTGCATCTAAGGGCCGAGGTAAGCCTAATCGTTGCGTCCAGCTTGGGGTATATTCATGTTCTTGAATGATGGGTACGCTTTTTATGGCCTGCCAAACAGTTTCGGCAGATGCCTCTATAAGAATGCTGTTATGTGTTGTTTGGTAAATGCTTTCTGATGGAAGATTGCTTTCAATAGGTAACGCTAAAACAGGTAAAAGCATCAGGCTAAAAAGAAGATTGCTTTGCTGAGAAGATCTTTTTCTAAAAACTGTCACTATAAAAGACCCAACTAAAGCAGCACTTAGCGCAATGGGCGCTAAAATAATCCAGCAAAATAAAGACTCATACTGCCAAAGGGTTGTGCATAAAGCAATTAGAAAAATAGCTAAAGCAGCATTCTGATAGGCCTTAGCGGGTTTATCTCTAGGAGATAGTAAAGCGGCCACAACCCCCACCACTAAGGGTACTAGAACCAAAAAAGAAATCAAGAAAAGCTCATCAAAAGCCCTAAATATAAAATAATTTAGAATGCCATAAGCTGCCCCTGCAAGTACCGCAACAACAGCAATAAACCAAGGATTCTTAAGCTGCGAGAACACGCTCGAGTATACCTTGGTTTATTTAGGGAATTGCTGTACAAATTGTCATAAGACTGACAAGGTTTAGTTTGTGTTAGCTTTCTTTTAGCGCTTCTACGACAAATTGCCCCATTTTTGAGATAGGTCTTTTTGTATTTCCCTGGATCGCACGAGCTGTTGTCCTATCAAACAAATCGTGGAAAAGCTATTTTATTTATTGTGCAATTTAGAGTCTTAAAGTAGCGTTATCCATACGGACAGTAATGGTAATTTCAGCGTCTAAAGGTAAAGCTGAGTCACTTTCAATAGCGAAGCTGTAAAAGCCAGTAAAGCTATTAGGCTCGGTGCCATCTGTCAAAATGCCATCATATAAGTCAGAAAGCTCTTGACCGCTTAAAGAAAGCTCTAAAAGACCAGCAGTGTCCGTTGTGGTTTTGTATTCACAGATGGTTTTGCCAGCACTTAGTGAACAGTTTTGTTTACTAAAGCTCACTGAAACATCATTAAGGGTGGCAAACTCTTTTTCTATAACTGCACTATCACTATCTGTAACACTTACACTTAAGTCACTACCAGCTACCATGACTTGCGAAGGCAACTCGCTTTCAGTCTTACTGCTACTCACTTTAATAATCACATCAATACCCGCTTCTTGACGAATCATACTGGGGTTAATGCCTGACGGAATACTAAAGGTTTCAGTATTAAGATCTTTAAAACTAAGCTTAAGTTGACCTTTAAAGCTTGCCGCTAAGGCGCTAGACTCGAGTGCTGTGACTGCGTTTCTTGACAGGGTTACTTCTTTGCCGTCCATTTCAAAAACATCTGGTAAGGGAATATCTCCGACAAGACCACTTATGACATTGCAGGAAGCAAGCAAAGCAACAAAAGAGAAAATAAGGAAATAACTAAGGACTTTCTTAACGTAATGCATGACGATATCCTTTCAGCGAACTCCAGTATAAAGAAGACCTATTACAGAATTATGACGAACTCGAGTTTTAATTGATCTCTGAAAGCTAAATGTTTTTACGCAATGAGACTATTTAATTATTAATTAAGTTTTTCTAAATGAATGACTTCAGGCTTTTAAATGATAGTACTCGGATAGGTTTTTACTCAATGCGTTGACGCTCTTTCTATAGCAAATACTTGTCAGCATGCTTAAAGGTAACGCTTTCGTTAGTAAATTTGGGTTAGGCTTTGGGCGTGTTAGCAAAAGCATTGTCAGCAGCGGTTTTAGGGGTAGATGCCTTTAAGGTAGAAATAGAAGTAGATATTGCCAATGGTTTGCCTAGTGTAACAACGGTTGGTTTGCCAGATACAGCTGTTCAAGAGTCAAAAGAAAGAGTTCGGGCAGCTATAAAAAATGCAGGTTATATGTTTCCTGCTAGTCGTATTGTCATTAACTTGGCACCTGCAGATATTCGTAAAGAAGGCCCAGCTTTTGACTTACCTATTGCCATAGCTATCTTGAGCGCGCAAGGATTTATTCCTGAAAAGACTCTAGCTTCTACCGTTATCTCAGGGGAGCTTGCGCTAGATGGTAGTTTGCGGAGTGTTCGAGGGGCTATAAACATTGGTTTATTCGCAGCTAAAGCAGGCCTAAAACGTATTATTGTGCCTCCCGCTAATGCTGCTGAAGTAGCGGTTATTGAAGATGTTGAAGTTTACGCGCCCCAAAACTTGCTAGAAACCTTACAGTTTTTAAGAGCTGAACTAAAACTCGAGCCTGCTAAAGCTGAAAAGGTTTTGTCAGCGGAGTCTTTTCTTGATCTGGCGGATGTTAAGGGTCAGCTTATGGCGAAGCGTAGTTTAGAGATCGCTGCTGCGGGGGCGCATAATATTTTGTTTACAGGTCCGCCGGGTTCAGGTAAAACCATGCTGGCGCGGCGCTTGCCGGGCATTATGCCACTCTTAACGAAAGATGAAGCTATTGAGGTAACGCAAATTCATTCAACAGCTGGGGTGCTTAGTCAAAGTGGTTTGCTTACGCATCCTCCGTTTCGGTCACCCCATCACACCGTGTCAGATGCAGGGCTTATTGGGGGTGGCAATATACCCAAACCAGGTGAAGTCTCGTTAGCGCATAGAGGTGTTTTGTTTTTAGATGAATTTCCTGAATTTAGCCGTAAAGCTTTAGAAGTGATGCGGCAACCTCTCGAAGATGGCATTGTTACAATTAGTCGTGCCAGAGCGTCACTAACCTTTCCTGCTCGTTTTATGTTGCTTGCCTCGCAAAACCCGTGTCCTTGTGGGTACTACGGGGATAGTGTAAAAGCTTGCCATTGCAGCCCCAGCATGCGGCAGCGCTACCAAGACCGTATTAGTGGCCCTCTTATGGACCGCATAGATATAAGAGTAACTGTGCCAAGACTAAGTCCAGATGAATTGCTAGAAGCTCAAACAGGCGAAAAAAGTGAAGTCATTAGGGCACGCGTTTTAAAAGCTCGAGCTTTGGCTTTAGAGCGTCAGGGTGTACCAAATGCCTTGCTTGTGGGTCAGGTTTTACGAAAAGAAGCTGCGTTATCGCCTTCATGTGATCGTTTTGCAAGGCAGATGGTGACGCAGTTAGATCTTTCTGCTAGGGGCTTTGATCGCTTGTTGCGGTTGGCCAGAACTATTGCTGATTTGGCAAATGAAAAAATGATTACTGAGTCTCATTTGGCTGAGGCAGTAAGCTATAGAACAGTGACTTAAGGGGATGCCCTTAAAAATTTTGGTTTTTACGTCTCAAACGCATAAATTCTTTATTCCCATAATGTCAAATTTTTCCCTTTTCAGGGGACAAATGACCCCGAAGTTGGCTTTAAAGCCTATGATAAATTTAGTTAGTTATATATAAGGAGGAAACTGTGCCTAAACTACGCTGGTTTCGCCTAATGAGCTTAAGTAGTCTTTTTATTTTGCTGTTAGGTGGCTGCTCTTTTGACACGATTCAATCGGCACTTGACCCACAAGCGCCTATTCCAAGAGCGCAAATTGATTTGCTTATTTGGGTGTCTTGGCTAAGCCTATTTGTTATTTTGGGAGTTTGTGGTGTTTTATTTTGGGCGATTTGGCGTTTTCGCGCTAAAGAAGGTGATGATAGTATTCCTGTGCAGAGTCACGGTAATACGGCTTTAGAAATTGGTTTGATTGCCGTTGCAACTGTTATTACTATTTTGGTTATTGTGCCAGCTGTCCGTACTATTTTTGCTACTGATGGCCGTATCTATACTGAAGATATTACCGAGGACGATATTGTCGTAAATGTGCTGGGCTACCAGTGGTGGTGGGAGTTTGAATATCCTGACCTTGGTATTGTTACGGCTAATGAATTGCATATCCCTAAAGGTAAGCGAGTTATTTTGCAAATGACATCTGCTGATGTGCTTCATAGCTTTTGGGTACCCAAACTTTCTGGTAAGCGTGACTTGATCCCTAATCAAAATAATCAACTTTGGTTTGTGACAGATGAAAATACACCTGAGGGTGTTTACTATGGTCAATGTGCTGAGCTTTGTTTGGGTGCACATGCTTACATGCGTTTTAGAGTCATTGTAGATAGCGAAGCTGACTTTGAAACGTGGGTAAATAAATTTGACAGTATTGAAGCGCTTGAAGCAAGTACAGCGCCAACAGTTCAACAAGTTCAGGCTGATCCTCTTGTAGCACAAGGTGAGTTGCTCTTTAAGCAAAAAGGCTGCGCAGCTTGTCATGCAATTAAAGGATATGCTGGGGGTGCACCAGATAAGCCTAATTTGACTAACTTTGGACTCCGCACGTCTTTAGCTGCAGGCTTGCTTGATAACACGCCTGAAAATCTTGCTCGCTGGTTGCGTGATCCTCAAGAGGTTAAGCCAACGAATCGTATGCCAACACTTTGGACTGCAGATAACCCTGATCGAGAAGCTGAGATTGAAGCACTTGTTGCTTACTTGCTTAGCCTAGGGGTTGACAAAGAAGTTGAGGCAAGTCTAGGAGAATCATATGGCAATTAGTCGTCGTCCTGCCGCTACTGGTTCTAATGCGCCAGGCTTACTGAGCCGCCCTGTCGGGGATGGTCTTTTAAGCTGGTTTACCACAATTGACCATAAGCGCTTAGGCCTTCTTTATTTACTCTCTGGCTTTTTCTTTTTGGCTGTGGGTACAGTTGAATCAACTTTAATTCGTTTGCAGCTTGTTGCACCAAATATGAAGCTTCTTAACCCTGATCTTTATAACCAAATGTTTACAGCTCATGGTGTGACAATGGTCTTTTTAGCGATTATGCCCATGGGGATAGGCTTTGCTAATTACCTGGTCCCGTTACAAATAGGTGCTCGAGATTTGGCTTTCCCGAGACTAAATGCCTTTGGTTACTGGGTTTACTTGTTTGGTGGACTGATGTTCTTATCAAGCTGGTTCTTAGGTGGAGCGCCAGATGTTGGTTGGTTTGCTTATAGTCCTTTGACCTCTTTAAGCAATAACCCTGGTACAGGTACAGACTTCTATATGGTTGCGCTGTTTATAGGGGGTATAGGTACGCTGGTTACAGCCATGAATATCATTGTGACGATTGTCAATATGAGAGCGCCGGGCATGACCTTAATGCGGATGCCGGTTTTTGTATGGATGATTTTTGTCACCATGTTCCTTGTTGTTTTTGCCTTTCCTCCTTTAACTATTGCGCTTTTTCAAGTCATTATGGATCGTAGTTTCGGTACGCTTTTTTATGTACCTGAAGCAGGTGCTTTGCCCATTTTGTGGCAGCACTTATTCTGGATTTTCGGTCACCCTGAAGTGTACATTATTATTCTTCCTGCCTTTGGTGCGATTTCAGAAATCATTCCTACCTTTAGCAAAAAGCCACTGTTCGGTTACCCTGTAATGGTTATTTCAGGAATCTTCATTGGTTTCATGGGCTTTGCTGTTTGGGCTCACCACATGTTTGCCACGGGTCTTGGAGCTGTAGCTAATACAGCATTTGCTTTGACAACTGTCATTATTGGTATTCCTACAGGGGCAAAAGTTTTTAACTGGATAGCAACAATGGTAGGTGGCAAAATTCGATTTGCTACACCCATGCTCTTCTCGATTGCCTTCCTAATTACCTTCACTATGGGTGGTGTTACGGGGATTATGCTTGCACTTCCGCCTTTTACTGCCCAAGCAACAGATAGCTACTTTGTGGTTGCACACTTCCATTATGTTATGGGTGGTGGTGCACTACTAGCTTTCTTTGGCGCAATTTACTATTGGTTCCCTAAATTCACAGGCAAGATGCTAAGTGAACGTTTAGGCAAAATCGTTTTCTGGTGTATCGCTGGCGGACTGCATACTATCTTTCTACCTCAGCATTTTGCAGGTCTATTAGGTCAACCACGTCGCGGACAAACCTACCTACCTGGCTATGGTCTAGAAATTTGGAATCTCATCTCTACCATCGGCGTGTTTATTGCAATAACAGGCGCAATTGTATTTACCTATGACTTCTTTAGATCTCTCAAAAATGGTGAAGAAGCAGGCAACGACCCATGGGATGCACGCACACTCGAGTGGAGTGTAACGTCACCTCCCCCTGTCCATGATTTTGATACAACACCAGTTGTTACAGGTATTGATGCTTTTTGGTTAATGAAGCACCCTGAGTTTGACCATACGGATGCTGAGCAAAAAGAAGTCATGGAAAAACTTGCTGTAGAAATCGATGAGCACGGAATTCATATTCCTGGGCAATCATGGTGGCCTTTTATTGCTGCTGCTTTTATGTTTGTTGGCGGTTACGCGGTTATTTACCATAACTGGACACTAGGTGCCCTTTGTTTCTTGTTTATTATTATGTCTACCTTCGCTTGGGCTTTTGAAGGCGTAGGCGGTAAGCATGTTCACCCAGAAGGAAGTCACTAATGGCAGCAACAACACCTAACGCTCCTGCGAGTAGTGGCATTCTGACCCCAGCGGGTTACCGAAGTACTCGCTTACCTGATCCTAAAATGCTCATGTGGATATTTTTAGCATCAGACTGTATGTTTTTCGGGTCACTCATTGGCACCTACCTTGTTTATAAAGGTCGTAGTTTACAAGGGCCTTTCCCACAAGATGTTTTTGATATTCCATTAACAACGGTAAGTTCATTTGTTCTACTTATGTCAAGTGTACTTATGGTTATAGCGCTTTATTACTTAAGGCAAAACAATATCAATCGTTTTCGCCTTTCAACCTTAGGTGTCTGTA
>CAYGTA010000079.1:10437-13626 GCA_964352605.1 uncultured bacterium
TACTTAAGGCAAAACAATATCAATCGTTTTCGCCTTTCAACCTTAGGTGTCTGTATATTCGGCTCCATATTTTTAGGCTTTCAGGTTTTTGAGTTCACACACTTTGTACAAGAAGGCCTAACCCTTCAGCAGAACCTCTTTGGTACAACTTTTTTTGTGCTAACAGGTACACACGGGGTTCACGTAACAATAGGTGTATTTTGGCTTTTAGGCATACTAGTTAGTAGCTACTTTAGGCCAATGACTGCAAAAGATGAAGTCTACTTTGATGTGGCAGCGCTGTACTGGCACTTTGTAGATATTGTTTGGATTGTCATTTTCACAGTTATTTACCTAGTGGAGTTTGTCTAATGGCAGAACACAAAAAAGGCGCCGTTGCCTACTACCTAATCATTGCCCTCATTTTAGGTGCAATTACTTATGTTGAATTTGCAATTGTTGAATACAAAGATGCAATTACTTTTCTAAATACCTTCTGGACATTTGCATGGCTTGCCATTCTGTCAGTTGTTAAATTTGCACTGGTTGTTGCCATTTACATGCACTTAAGAGACGACGACCCTATTTACACCAGCTTTTTCTCAAGCGGTATGGTCATAGCCATGGGAACATTCATAGCCCTATCTTTCTTGTTTACAGTACGCAGTGTCAATGATGCACGCACAGTAAATGCACAAGCTGTACACGAAGCTGAAATGGCAAGCCACGGTGAAGAAGAAGCACATGGTGATGAACATGCAGAACTCGAGCCTGAGAAGACTTTAGCTGAGTACTCTAAAACCCCTTCTCCTAAAAATCAGGCTGCGTTTGCAAGTATTAGTTTGCCTGCTGCACCTGTAGCTGAGTATAGCTTGCGTTTACCTGGTTTAGCGGCCACTGCTGCAGCTATGCAAGAAGCTGCTACTGCTGAAGCTGGTAGTACTGAAGCCGATAGTACCGAAGCGTCTGTTGAAGTTGAAATTCCTGAAGCTCCTGTTAGTGAAGAGTCAACTACAGTCACCGAAGAGGTCGCCCCAGAAACAGCTGAAGTGGAAGCTCCGGTGGTAGAAGAAGCTATTGAAGAAACAGCAGAGGCTGTAGCTGAAGAAGCACCTGCAGCAGCTGAAGAAGCTGTTGAAGCAGTTGTTGACTTTGATTGGCAAGAGCTTGGTGCTACTACATACAATACCAATTGCTTGTCTTGTCACCAAGCTCAAGGTCAAGGTATCCCAGCAGCATTCCCACCACTAGCAGGTCACATTCCTAATTTGTATAATGCTGAAGGCGGTAGAGAATATATTATTAATGTCGTACTTTACGGTCTTATGGGCGCGATAGAGATAGACGGGCAAGCTTACAACGGTGTCATGTCACCATGGGCAGCCATTTTAAGCGATGAACAAATTGCCGCAACCCTAAACCATGAATTGATGAGTTGGGGTAACGATGCACTTGTCGTTGACTTTAGCCCCATTTTGCCTGAAGAAGTTGCTGCGCTGCGTGGTGCAGGTTTAGCCCCAATGGATGTTCTAAGTTTACGTCCTGAATAAATACAAATAAAAAGCATTTGTGAGGGTGGCAGGATATCTGTCCACCCTCTTTTCTTATACACTAATGCTATGTTTATAACAGACACGCCTCTTTACCTAAGCTGGCAACTTGACCCTGTACTTATAGGCAGTTTGGTAGCCGTAGCCGTAGCTTATTTTGCAGCAATTGGTCCTTTGCGAGATAGAATTGCACCCAAGACGAGTTTCCCAACAGCTCGAGCTTTTATTTTTTTGCTTGCTTTAATTATTACTTACCTTGTTGAGGGTTCACCGCTTCATGATTTAGCAGAACGATATTTGTTTAGTGCCCATATGGTTCAACATTTGGCGATTACTTATTTTTGTGCTCCTTTGTTTATTTGGGGTATGCCAAAGTGGTTGCTTAAGCCGCTTTTGTTAAACAAAAGAATGGCGCCTATTTCTAAATTCTTTACAAATGCAGTTACAGCTGCATTGCTTTATACACTCTTTTTATCCATCTGGCATTTTCCTGCTATTTATGATGCTGGTTTACGGAATTCAAGTTTGCACCATACGCAACACATTTTCTTTATGATTGTGGCGCTCATTAGCTGGTGGCCTGTTATGAGCCCTTTAGAAGAGTTGCCAAGACTCAATTATGGCATGCAAATCATCTATTTGTTTGTCATATCTACTGTTTTGCAGATACCTCTTTTTGGTTTGATAACTTTTGCAGATTCTGCTTTTTATCAAACCTACATAAATGCACCGCGTTACTTATTCCAAACAGCTTTAGATGACCAACGCATGGCTGGCATAACCATGAAAGTACTCGCCATGGTTCTATATGCCATTCCGATTATCATTATTTTTAGCAAGTGGTATAAAGAAGGCCGAGCACCCCAAACCTTTAACTCGCCTAATGCAGAAGGCAAACGCTTAGAAGTCAGAAGTTACTAAAGGCCGTCTTAAAAATCACTTTTCCTTACAAAAAGCAAAAAGAGAAAGTGATTTTGACTTAGGGTAGTCAGATTAAATGCAAATGTCTTCTTGAAATGACTATTGGAATAGCCTCCAAATACCTCTCTGGCTAGAAAAAAAATATACGCTAAAGGCATGTCTGATATTAGTGACCAAACTGCCATAAAACTCTTGCAAGGCTACCTGTGGCACCCAAGAGAAGAAGCTATAAATCTAGCTGACTACATACCGCAAAGCCTTGAACCTGAGATTCACATCTTATGGGACAGTATGCCGCAAGCACCCTTCACCTTTTTTGATGATGGTACTTTATCTGCCACGCAGCAGTTCTATCAATTTACAGTCCTAACGCTTTTAGAAGATGAAGAAGAAGCAAACAAGCTAATTCCGTGGTTAGCAGAAACACTACAGGAAAAATTAAATACGACACCCGAAGGGGTAGGCTGGCAAATATTCGAAGATTTAAGACCCGTATAGTACTAAGCTGATATTGTAAGACTACATGCCTCCGACTTAAAAAAAACCAAGCTTAGACTCCCCCAATCTTATGACACGACTAAATCAGTTTAGTAAAAGATGTAAAAGAAAGTAGCGCTCTTATGAATCAATTTATAGCCTTTTACCCAAGCCAAGATTTAAAAGCAACCCAACAGTTCTACCAAACTATATTAGAGCTCGAGCTTTCACGTGATCAGGGTGTTTGTCTTATTTTTAAGGT
>CAYGTA010000080.1:0-13567 GCA_964352605.1 uncultured bacterium
TTGACTGAACAGTTAAACTAAACTGATTAAATCGTGTCGTAAGACTTTATAATTCAGCTTAGCATTAGATGACAGACTTAAACTCGAGCAGCTAAAAGAATTAGAATGTCTGCAAGAACGCCTCGAGCGTAGTACAGATTGAGCTGTCTTTACAGCAGCTAGCAAAGGAAACTCTTATGCCTGAATACGATATTGAACTAAAAACGATTCCCTCACAACTTGTAGCTTCAAGAAGGATACTTATTCTAAATAATGATGAAGTTCCAGATTATCTTGGGGCAGCCTTTGATGATGTCTATAAACACCTTGAAGATTC
Source organism: uncultured bacterium (assembly GCA_964352605.1). Taxonomy (GTDB): domain Bacteria; phylum Deinococcota; class Deinococci; order Deinococcales; family Trueperaceae; genus JAHEBB01. Next base: position 317 of record CAYGTA010000080.1, read on the forward strand.
TGAGATAGAGGCAACAGGTCCTAGCTTTGCTTTGTGGCATTCTTCTGAGGATGCTTATGAAAATGAAGATGTTGAAGCTGTATTTCCTATTGGTGAGACTATAGACGGAACAGAAGAAATACAAATTTATACCTTAAAAGAAGCCTTTGTAGCAGCCGCTATTCACCGGGGTAAATTTGACGATTTCATACAAGCTCATACCACTATTCTTAGTTGGATAGAGGAAAATGACTATGAGCTCGATGGTCCCTATAGAGAAATCTATATTGAACATGACCCCTCTGGTGAATCCGTAACAGAAGTTCAGTTTGAAGTAAAAAAAATATAAGCAGACAAGTATCGTTTCTTATATGAAGCTGCTAGAACTTCAGTCATGCTTACAACGCGCCGCTCGAGTCTTGCTTGTTCTGCTTTGCTGCTACACCATGAGGTGGCCTTCGCTTGTAACATCTTTGGTACTGTCTATGGTTTTTTTCTTCTCCTGTTAAGAAGTTAATCATTTTTTAGTATCCACCCTTACCTGGCATTTCGCCATCTGGGCCAAATAAGCTTGTGAGTCTTTGGCATTCTTTGGTGAAAGCGGTTGTAGTGATGGAGGCTGTTGTTGCAGCTTGGCTGAGCGCAAGGTATACTTTCGCTCATAATCGCTCAAACTTATTTAAAGGTGATGCCTTGTCATGAATGAACGTCAACAACAAATACTTAAGCTCATTTCAGGGCAGCAGCTGGTGAGTGTTGAAACACTGTTAGATGAAACCAGTGCTTCACCTGCAACCATTAGACGAGACTTAAATATGCTTGAGAGTTCAGGGCGTATTGAGCGTTTTCATGGGGGTGCGCGTTTAAGTCGTAAGAATCAGTTTGAATTGTCTTTTGAGCGTCGTGCTCAGTTAAAGGTTAAACAAAAGCAGCATTTGGCGAGCATTGCAGCCACGTTTATTAAGTCTGGTAACAGCATTATTTTGGGAGCTGGCACCACAACGCTTTATATTGCTAGGGAGTTAGCTAAGCAAAAAAAGCAGGTGAGTATTGTTACTAATAATCTTTTTATTGCGCAAGAAGGCTCTAATTATCCTAGCCTTAAGCTGAATTTATTGGGGGGTAATCTTGATTATGCCAATATGGAGAGCATTGGCCCAACCGCTTTAGAGAATCTACAAAAGCATGTTATTGATAAGGCTTTTATTGGTATTAATGGTTTAACTGCAAAGCATGGTGGCACGTCTATTTATGAGCAAAATGCTTTTTTGTATCGCTCTATGGCAAATATTGCTAATGAAGTTTTTATTGTTGCTGATAACAGTAAGTTTAAAGCCAAGGCGAGTTACGTTGCGGTACCGAGTCATCAGATTACGCATCTTATTACTGACCCTCAGGCAGATAAAAAAGAGATATTGGCCTTTAAAGCGCAAGGGACTCAGGTGCATGGCTTATGACGACTGAACATTCTGAAGGCTGTTTTATTGCCATTGATAGTGGGGGCACCAATACTCGAGGATGGGTTTGCGATAAAGCTGGCAATACGCTGAAGCGCTACCTAAGCTCAGGTGCAAATCCAAAAGATATTGGTTGGGATAAAGCTTTTGCAATTTTTAAACACTGCATACTTGACTTACTAGAGGGAGATTTAAGCAAACTCGAGTGTCTTTGCATTACGGCTGCGGGTATTGGTGATGTGACTAAAGATTCGTCTTTGTTTTGGGGAGAGAACTTAGCGATAGAGTCAAGTAAAATTATTATTGTTGGTGATGCCTACGCAGCGCATTTGGGGGCATTTGCTGGTCAAGATGGCGTTATGGTGGTTGCTGGTACAGGTACTGCGTTGGTGGGTCGCAAAGGGCAGCAGGCTATTCGCTTGGGTGGTTGGGGGCATATTCTTGGTGATCAGGGTAGTGGTTACGCTATTGGCTTAGCAGGCATAAGGGAAGCGGTTATGGCCAGCGATTTAGGGCAAACAAGTGCCTTACTACAAGCTGTCAAAAAAACTTACAACATTTCAAGTATTCAGCAACTTTTAGAGCATATTCATGCTTCTGCTAAAGCTGAAGTGGCAAAGTTTGCTAAAGATGTTCTTAATTTAGCCGCACAAGGTGATGCCAAAAGCCAAACTATTATCGAAGAGCAAGTTGCAATTTTTCCCTCTTTTTTTAAACGCTTTGCAGAGCTAGGCTACCCCCCGAAACTTAGTTACATAGGTGGGCTTTTTGAGCACCCTTATTACCTACAAACTTTTACTGATTTAGTCAACAAAGAAAAGCTCGAGCTTCATGCACCTAAACTCACAGCTTTAGAAGCAGCTATGCAAATTGCACTTGGTGAAATGCAGGCATTTAATGCTTCAAGTGTTTTATGAAGCCCAATTAAGATTGTAGCCCTTGATTGATTCTTGAGCACACGTTATAGTAACGCTCAAATTCGCTCAAGACTTGCGTTTCAGCTAAGACCTCTAAATCTTGGCATACCCAAGCTTAACTATTACTAGCAAAGCAGTTCGAAAACGCAAAGAGGTGAAAGGAGTAGCACAGTACAGCAAAAGCACTCGAGTTCTTAATTTATAAAGCTCAATTCATTTTTTAAGGAGATCTTAAATGATTAAAAAACCTTTAACCCGTCGTCAATTCATGAAGCTTGCTGCTGCTGCTGGTGCAGGTGCTAGCCTTGCGCCGCACTTAAGCTTTGCTCAAACTGGCATTCAAGTTGCTGAGGGTGCTGCTAACCCTTTGGGTATGGCTGCTAATGTACAAGGCGAAGGCGTATTTTTTAGTGGTGGCTTTGGTCATGACTATATTCAATATGCTGCTGATATTTTTGCTGAGGTACATCCTGGTAGTACTATGTCTGTTGAAGGCATTCAGCGTGTGGGTGAAAGACTTCGCCCAAGAATTATTGCTGGTAATCCGCCAGATGTTATTGATAACAGTGGTGCGGGTAACTTAGATACTGCTGCGCTTGTTGCTGAAGGCGAGCTTATGGATCTTGCTCCGCTTATGAACGCACCTTCCTTAGACACACCGGGTAAAACCTTTGCAGACACGCTTTTCCCAGGGTCTCAGGCGAGTGGTGTCTTTGATGGTGTGCAACGCTATGTCAATATTGCTTTTACCGTTTTTGGTACTTGGTACAGCCAATCTTTATTTGGCGAAAAAGGCTGGGAATACCCTACAACTTGGTCAGGCATGATGGATTTATGTGAAACCATTGCCTCGTCAGACATAGCGCCTTGGACTTATCAGGGTAAGTTCCCGCAATATATGATTTTTGGTCTTTTAGAACCCTTAGCAGAAAAACTAGGCGGTGTAGACGTCTGGAAAGCTGTTGATAACCTAGAAGATGGCGCTTGGGGCCACCCAGCCATGATTGAAGCCCTTAATAACATGAAAGCTCTTCATGATAATGGCTTTATTATGGAAGGTACCGAAGGTCTTACGCATACTGAGTCACAAGCTGAGTGGCTACAAAACAAAGCTGCCTTTCTTCCTTGCGGAACATGGTTAGAAAATGAAATGCGCAGCGTTACTCCAGATGGTTTTGATATGGTGATCGCTCCTGTACCTGCCCAAGATGAGTCAACCTTTAGCTGGATTGATGCTAGCTCAGGTGAACCGTTTATGGTTTTCGCCAATGCTAAAAATCCTGTTGCAGGCATGGAATTCTTACGTTGCCAGCTTTCTAAAGCCAGTGCTGCTTGGTTTGCACAAAATGTCGGCTCAATTATGCCAGTTTCGGGTGGTGCTGAAGGCGTTGAGCTTAGCTCAGCCATGACCTCCGCCTTAGCTGCTGTTGATAATGCTGGTGATAAAATCTTAGAACGCCCTTCATTTAGCACTTGGTACTCAGATATCAACGAAGAAGCTAAAAACAGTATGGGTGCATTACTAACAGGCCGCATTGACGCTGAAGAGTTTGTTGAACGCGTTCAAGAAGTTGCTGACGAAGTTAAACAAGACGAAGATATTCCTAAATACACTCGAGCTTAACTAGTTTTTTAGCAAAACGAGAGGCACAAAGAAAGCCTTGTGCCTCTCGTTTTTGTTTATAGGAGCTAACATGCACCGTCATAAATATTGGCTTATCATTCCTTTTCTTGCTCCCGCACTGCTGCTTTACGGTACCTTTGTGCTTTACCCGTATAGCCGAGCTATGTATATTGCCTTTACCAAATGGCGTGGCTTGCGCAGAGCACCTGAATTTGTTGGCTTTGAGAACTTTAGAAGACTCTTTCGCGATGACCACTTTTGGAACGCACTTGCCAATAACGGTATTTACATGATCGTTTTACCTGTCTTTACCTTAGGCTTAGCCTTATTTTTGGCGTTCATGATTACCCGGAAGGTTCGGTTTAGTAATTTTTACCGCATTACTTTCTTCTTTCCTCAAGTCATGTCTGTTGTTGCCATTGGTATTTTGTGGAGCTTTGTTTATCATCCGAGTATCGGTATTTTAAATTATGTTTTAAAAGCTGTCGGGGTTTCTAGTCCTCCTATATGGTTAGGTGACCCAACCACAGCCTTAGGTGCAGTAGCAGCCGTAACCATTTGGCAAGCAGCTGGCTTTTACATGGTTCTCTTTATGGCTGGTATGCAGTCTATACCAGAATCTTATTATGAAGCGGCTGCCCTTGACGGCGCAACAAGAAACGATATCTTTTTTAGAATTACGCTTCCTTTGCTTTGGGAAACGCTTCGTTCTGCACTTGTCTTTATAGCGATTGGCGCTTCAAACATGTTTGGTATTACTTTCACCATGACGCAAGGTGGGCCAGACCGATCTACAGATGTACTCGCGACACTTCTTTATGAAGAAGCCTTTACCCACAGTCGTTTTGGCTACTCAACCGCTATTGCAATGATGCTCTTTTTAATTGTTCTTGCCCTTTCACTGGTAACTATGGCGTTAACGCGCAGAGAAACCATAGAGTTTTAGGAGTCATATGGTAAATCAAGAAAGTCGCTTTTCAACCATTAGTACTCAGATTATTCTTATCTTCTGGTCTATCATGGTTGTCTTTCCTATGATTTGGATGGTTGTAAGTTCATTCAAGACTGATCAAGAACTTTTCTTTAGCCCTTGGGCACCTCCAGAAGTCTTACAGTGGGATAATTTCGCTCGAGCTTGGAACAATGCTCATATTGGTGATTTTTTCTTTAACACCCTCATTGTGGTTATTCCTGCTTTGCTTATCACATTAATCGTATCTGCCATGGCAGCTTATGTTATTGCTAGGTATCCGTTTCCGGGTAATCGCTTTTTATTTTATTTGTTTTTAGCAGGCATGCTCTTCCCTGTCTTTTTAGCCCTCATGCCTTTATTTTCACTCGTAAATAGCCTCGGCTTACTTAACACCTTTGCTGGCCTCATTATTGTTTATGTGTCTTACTCACTGCCTTTTACCATTTTCTTTTTGGTGGGTTTCTTTAAGACCCTCCCTTCACAACTTCATGAGGCAGCCATTATTGATGGCGCAAATCAATATGATGTCTTCTTTAGAATCATGCTTCCTTTATCTTCACCTGGCCTTATAAGCATGGGCATCTTTAATTTCTTAGGCATGTGGAATCAATTTGTCTTACCCCTTGTACTCATTAGTGATGAAAGTAAATTTGTACTCTCTCAAGGCTTAGCCTTCATGCTTTTTAAACAGTACTATGAGAATGACTGGAGTGCCCTTTTTGCGGCTGTCACCATCATCATGATTCCAACGCTACTCATTTATATAATCTTCCAAAAACAAATTCAAAATGGCTTAACAACAGGCGCCCTCAAAGGCTAACTTACCTACTCTGAAAGGAAACAAAGCTTCATGCAAGACGGCATAAAACAATATTTCAACGTAGCTCAAACCCAACTCAACGACGTACTCGAGTCTCAAATGTCTGTTATGCAGGAAGTGGCTGATCTTTGGGCGCAGGCGATTCAAGAGGATCGTCTTATGTACGCTTTTGGTAGTGGTCACTCGAGGTTTATTGCGGGTGAGCTTTACTTTCGTGCAGGTGGCTTAGCCCCTGTCATGACGATTGATGATCCTGCTTTAGGTAAAGCTGAGCGGGTTGAGGGCTACGCAGATACCTTTATGGGTCGCTACGCTATTGAGGCGGGTGATCTGCTGGTGGTCATTTCTAATTCTGGTATTAACGCGCTTCCTGTTGAAGTTGCCTTGCTTGGTAAAAAACAGGGTGCTACTGTCATTGCTTTAACAAATTATGAGCAGTCTTTTGAAGCTAAATCTCGTCATTCTTCAGGCAAGAAGCTTTATGAAGTTGCTGATATTATTTTGGATAATAAAGGCATTGCGGGTGACGCAGCGGTTGATATTCCGGGTAAAAATTGGAAGGTTGCCCCCACCTCTACCTTAGTAAGTGTTGCCATGCTTAACGCCATTGTGGCTCAAACAGCGCACAATCTTGCCAATGTAGGCATTACGCCGCCTGTTTTGCTAAGTGCAAATGTACCCGAGGGTGACGCGCATAATCAAGAAATCATTAAGAAATACTGGAGCCGCTTGACGAATTATCCTTTACGTAAAGTAGCGAGCGGTTAGTGATATGAAAGTTTTACTAATTGGTGGTAGTGGTCATGTGGCTTCCCTTATCATCCCAACACTTCAGAAAAAGCATAGTGTTCGAGTTTATGACTTAGTAGCACCAAAAGATGAAACACTCGAGTTTTCAACAGCTAGTGTTACTGATTATGAGGGTTTAAGTCGTGCGCTTAAAGGTATGGACGCGCTTATTTATATGGCGATGGGTAGTTTAGATTGGGATGAATGGCCGGGTACAGATTCTGGCTTTGATGCCAATGTCAAAGGGCTTCATTTTGCTTTAAAGGCTGCAGCTAAAGAGGGTATTAGGCAAGCTGTTTATTGTAGCAGCATGTCTGTTTATGCTGATATTCACGCTCGTCATTTTAGCGATGAAGGCTTAACACCTGACGAAACAAATTTGTATGGTTTTACTAAGTATTTGGGTGAAAAAGTCTGCGAAAATGCGTGGCGGCGCTGGGGCATAAATACCAATGCTTTGCGGCTTTGCTTACCTACTGAAAAACGTGAATGGCAAGCAAAAATACATAAAGAATTACCTTATTTTGCAACAGCAGATGAAGATGTAGCTAATGCCATGCTTGCTGCTTTAGAATTTAAAGGTGGCTTTCAAGCCTTTATGATTAGTGGTGATTATGAGCAAAAGGGTATGAATATGTCTAAAGCTAAGCAGCTTTTAAATTGGGAGCCTCTCGCAAGACCCTAATGTATTAATAAAAAGAGCTATGATTAGCTAACTTACAAAACGAAGCCTTAAGACTCAAGAAAGCCCTAGCTGGCTTATTTCTAGTTCAAGGTAGCTGAAAGGAAAAATAAAAATGCCAAGACAAAGCTTTAATCATGCAGGCTCGAGTTCTGATGTTCCGCTTTCACCAGCCGTTAGAGCAGGTGACACAGTTTATATTTCAGGGCAGGTGCCTAGCAATGCGTCAGGTGAGATTGTGGGCAGCAACGTTAGTGAGCAGGCAGAGCAGGTTTTTAAAAACTGCAAAGCTGCGTTGGCACTGGCGGGTGCTAGTTTTGATGATGTTGTTAAGGTAAATGTTTATCTTACCGATGTCAATTATTTTGCAGCTATGAACGAGGTTTATAAAAAGCATTTTCCTGCTTCTCCTCCTGCTAGAACCACAGTGGGTACGCCTTTGGCCAAATTAGGTCTTTTAATTGAAATTGATATGGTTGCTTACGCACCTTTATAACTTTTATGCGTATTGAGGATTTAGATACACCCGTTCCTGTTGTTGATTTAGATAGAGCTGAGCATAATATTGCTAAGTTGCAAAGCTATCTAAATAAGCACGGTATTGACTCAAGACCTCATATAAAGACACATAAACTCCCAATCATGGCTTACAAGCAGTTAGAGGCTGGAGCAACAGGCATAACTTGTCAAAAAATTAGTGAAGCTGCGGTTATGGCAGCAGCTGGTATAAAAGACATCTTAATTACTTACAACATTATTGGCAAAGCAAAAATTGAACCGCTTGCTCAGCTTGCCAAGCAAACAAACTTATCTATTGCTATAGATAACGAGCTTGCTTTAAAAACAATTGCTCAGGCAGCTAAGCTAGCTCAAACGAATATAAAGATTCTGGTTGAGTTTGAATCTGGTAATAACAGAGTTGGCGTGCAAACCCCACAAGCAGCACTCGAGCTTGCTACTAAGATAATGACGCATGCGTTTCTTAGTTTTGAAGGCCTTATGACTTACCCTTGCGGTGAGCAGGCTGGTCTTTTTATTGCTGAAGCTAAAAATGTATTTGCTGCTGCTAATGTAACTATTCATACCGTGTCAGCTGGTGGTACACCTAAAATGTGGCAGGTCCATGAAGTTGAGGGTGTTACTGAACTTAGGGCAGGCACTTATATTTATAGTGATAGAGCTATTGTAGGGAGTGGCGCTATGAGTTTAGAGGAATGTGCACTGCATGTTCACGCAACCATAGTGAGTCGCCCGACTGAAGATAGAGCTGTCATAGATGCAGGTTCAAAAACACTCAGTAGTGACTTAATAAAACCCGAGTACGGTAAAGGTTACGGGCTGATACTCGAGTATCCTGAAGCGGTTATTCATAAACTAAATGAAGAGCATGGCATTATTGATTTGTCTGCTTGTTCTGAAAAACCTGAACTTGGTGAAGTTGTTCGAATTGTGCCTAATCATGTTTGTGTGGTTACTAATTTGCATGATGAGGTAGTGGTGCATCGTGGTGGCATGGTCGAGGCTAGGTGGCCTATTTGGGCAAGGGGTAAAACAATATAAATAAGCAGTAGTCAGTGAAAAATCTTTTTTCTACTGTTTGCTACTACCATTTCCGAAGGAGACTTAATGGCATTTAACGTTAAGAAACGCGGCAAAATAACCTATTATTATGAAGGTGATGAACCTACGCTATCTTCGATGGTCACAGAAGAACAAAGTGATGGCGATATTCGCATTCACTTTTCAGGCCTAACAGGTGGCTTTTCAGCTACAAATGTTTTAAAGCTTGACAACGTGACTTACATGGAACCAGCCATTGAAATTCCTTTGGTATTTAAATGCTGGGAAACATGGTTACAAGATGCAGGCATTTGTGAGTCAATTGCACAAGTTGACTTTATAGAAATGCATGCCTTTGGCGCTCAACCCAAATCACCTAGTCCTTTATCTGACCCTGCCGGCTACCGTAAAGAACAAGAGCGCTTAAGAGCTGAATACGCCAAAGCCTACCGAACGTTCTTTAAAGAACAGTGCCCAAATAACGGTGTACCTGCAAGATTCACAGTGCATGTGGTTGACTTTCCAGATGAAGCGGCATCTTATGAGTTTTACGGCGTGGCACTTTATCAAAAAAGTTTACAGCAAGCTTAACTATGCAAAAGCTACCCCGAAGCAGCCCAGAAGTACAAGGTATTGCGTCAACTGCAATTACTGATTTTACAAACGCCCTCATTAAAGAAAAACTCGAGCTTCATAGTTTTATGCTTGTTCGGCATGGTCATGTACTGGCTGAAGCTTGGTGGGCACCTTATGATGCGAGTACGGTGCATTTGCTTTATTCGCTGAGTAAAAGCTTTACGGCTTTGGCTGTTGGTATTGCCATTGAAGAGGGTTTGCTTTCTCTAGACGACACGGTGCTTTCGTTTTTTCCAAATAAAGCACCTGACGCAGCAAGTGAGCATTTGCAGGCCATGCAAGTTCGGCATTTACTTAGCATGTCAACAGGTCATCTGCTAGATACGCTTGATAGAGCTAGACAGTCAGCTGATTGGGTTAAAGGCTTTTTGGCGTTACCTCCAGATCAAGCTCCGGGAACTATTTTTTGTTACAACAATGGCGCTACGTTTATGCTTTCAGCCATTTTGCATAAGCTTACAAACGTAGATTTACTTACTTATCTTAAACCACGTTTACTCGAGCCGCTGGGTATTGAGCAGGCACACTGGCAGGAGAACCCTGAGGGTATTAAGTTAGGCTTTTCGGGTTTGCATATTACCACTGAATCTATTGCTAAATTTGGTCAGCTTTATTTACAAAAAGGTAACTGGCAGGGTCAGCAGCTTATTTCTGAAGCGTGGGTTCATGAAGCATCCTCTAAACATATTCCCACATGGCCAGAGGGCGATCTTGATTGGATCCAGGGTTACGGCTTTCAATTTTGGATGTGCCAGCATGGCGCTTATCGGGCAGATGGTGCCTTTGGTCAGTTTTGCGTCATTATGCCTGAGCAAAATGTAGTTCTGGCTATAACAAGTGGAGTAGATAACATGCAGGCAGTTTTAGATGCAGCTTGGACGCATCTTTTACCCGCCATGACACCGCGCGCTTTAGCACCAAATAGAAATGCGCAGCTTGCCTTGAAAGAAAAACTTGACAGCCTTGCTTACCCTCCTGTTAAAGGTAAGCCAATAAGTGCTATAGAGGGCAACATAAGCGGCAAAAGCTATCAATTTGAAATACCAAAAGAAGCAGACGCCTTTTTAACTTTTGAAAGTTTAAGCTTGCAGCGTTTAAACAATAATCACTGGCAACTCAGCTTTGAAGGTAACAAAACATCAACCCTACTATGTGGTTATAACCAATGGCTAGTAAGCACAACAAGTCTTTATGCTTGGAATAAAGACCCTATAGTTGCTAGTGGTGCATGGCTAAATGAGCATAGCTTTATGGCGCATATACGCTATATCGAATCACCCCACTGGCTAGCTATGGAACTTACATTTCGTGAGCATGAACTCATGTTGAGTATGAGGTGGAATGTAAGTTTTGGGCACTTAGAGTCTGCTGCTTACCTTGGTCATCAGCTGAATAGGTAGTATGAAAGGAAGCATTTATGAGTGAGAAAGCAAAGTATGACATTCTTATAAAAAATGGGCATCTCATAGACCCAAAAAATAGTTTAAATCAAAAGAAAGATATTGCTATTTCGCAAGGAAAAGTCGCCTTCGTCGCTGATGATATAAACCCAGCTGAAGCACATAAAGTTATTGACGCTGCTGGGCTTTACGTCACACCTGGGCTTATAGATATTCATGTGCATGTTTATCACACACGTGAACCTGAGGGTTTAAGTGTGGTTGCTGACCATCATTCTTTTCGCTCGGGCGTAACCACTATGGTGGATACCGGTACAGCAGGCGCAAAACACTTTTTACATTTTAAACGCACCGTTATTGACCAAGCCAAAACACGTATTTTTGCTTATATCAACATTGTTAAGTCAGGCATGATTGGCGATTTTGAGCAAGACCCTGCTGAAATGGACGCAGAACTCGCTGCTTCTATTGTGCTCGCCTACCCTGAACACTGCGTTGGCATAAAAACAGCTCACTACTGGACATGGCAAGATTACGATGCTAGCCATACACCTTGGTTAGGGGTAGACAAAGCCTTAGAAGCAGCTGAAATATGCAAGCAACCCATCATGGTTGACTTCTGGCCTCGACCTGAAAGACCCTACCCTGAACTCTTAAACAAAATGCGACCCGGGGATATTCATACACATGTTTTTGCGCAACAATTCCCGGTACTAGACAGCAATAATAAACCCGAAAAATACATGTTTGAGCAACAAGAACGCGGCATTATTTTTGACCTTGGTCATGGCGCAGGTAGCTTTTGGTTCAGGCAAGGCATACCCGCCATGCAAGCAGGCTTTCACCCTAACTCCATAAGTACCGACTTGCATATAGGCAATGTCAATGGTGCTGTTATAGACATGCTCAGCACCATGTCCAAAATGCTAAATATAAGCATGGATTTAGAAGAAGTCATTAAATGCTCAACCGTCACCCCTGCCCAAGAAATCGGTCACCCTGAACTCGGTCACTTAAGCATAGGTAGTGATGCAGATGTCGCCCTACTGAAACTCGAGCGTGGCGATTTTGCGTTTACAGATTGTGGTAAAGCCAAAATGCTTGGTGATAAAAAATTGAGTTGCGCTTTGACCTTGCGTGCAGGTGAAGTGGTTTATGACCCTGAGGGCTTAAGCATGCCTAACTGGCAGGATGCTCCTGAGGCGTACTGGCAGCTCAAACAACCTGGACCTAATTAAATGAGTTCTAACTACGATTCTTTAGGGGTTCGACCTGTCATTAATGCCTTTGCCACCTTAACTAAGTTAGGGGGTTCACTCATGTCAAAAGAAGCTGTTCAAGCTATGCAAGATGCTGCAACTTGTTTTATTGATTTACATGAACTCCAAGAAAAGGTTGGTGAACGAATTGCAGCCTTAACTCAAAATGAGGCTGCTTATGTGAGTTCAGGGGCAGCTGCAGGGCTGTTTTTGGCCACGGCAGCTTGTGTTGCTGGTAGTGACCCTAAACATAAAGAGATTTTCCCTAACTTAGAAGGCTTTAAAAACGAAGTTATTATGCAAAAAATGCATCGTAATTCTTATGACTATGCGGTTCGTGAGGTGGGCGTTAAGCTCGTAGAAATAGGCACCGAAGAAAAAACCGAGGCCTCTGACTTAGAAAACGCTATAACAGCTAAAACAGCAGCCATTTTCTGGTTTCAGGGGGTTATGAATAAACCCAGCGAATTAGCTCTTAAAGATGTTATTGCTATAGCCAATAAAACAAACATACCTGTCATTGTCGATGCTGCTGCGCAACTACCCCCTGTAAGCAATCTCTGGAAATTTACCCAAATGGGCGCAGCGCTAGCTATTTTTAGTGGCGGTAAAGATTTAGCTGGCCCTCAATCCTCTGGACTGGTTTTAGGACGCAAAGACTTAATCAATAGCATTCGTATGCACGGCGCACCAAACCACTCAGTAGGTCGCCCTTTAAAAGTAGGTAAAGAAGAAATGCTGGGCTTACTAGCAGCTGTTGAGCGCTACTTAAACCTCGATCATGAAGCTAGAGCGCAAATCTTTGAAGCTCGAGTAAAATTCTGGAATGAAGGCTTAGCAGGCATAGAGGGTGTAAATGCCAAAAGGGATTACCCAAACGAAGCAGGTCAGCCTGCCCCCCGCAGCCTTGTAAGCTTTAGTGATAAGTTTTCTAAAGACCAAATTATTGAGCAGCTCTGGAATGACAACCCGCGCATTGCAGTTGCACCTTCTGAAAAACACAATGGCATTTTACTTAACCCTATGACCATTCAAGAGGGTGAAGAAATAATTATTCTTAATAAATTAAGAGAACTCTTATACTAAGCTGAATTATAAAGTCTTACGACATTTATAATTCCGACCTTGCCGACCTAGTCGAGACAGCTTTGGGGA
>CAYGTA010000081.1:0-13520 GCA_964352605.1 uncultured bacterium
GTTATTAAGCATGCAGCTTTTCCTTTGCCAGATAAACATGATGAAACCTATACTTTACCCTGCGCCAAAGTACTTGGGGCTTATAGGGAACGCAAGCATGCCTTTAGACCTAGCTCTATCATTAATGTATCTGCCATGAGCTTTGGGTCTCTTAGTGGCCCTGCAGTAGAAGCCCTTAATAGGGGTTGTCTGCAAGCAAATGCACTTCACAATACGGGTGAAGGTGGCATATCACTACATCACAAACAAGGTGGCGACCTTATCTACCAAATAGGCACAGGCTACTTTGGTTGCCGAAATAAAGATGGCAGCTTTAGTCTTGAACGCCTCTTAGAAACCGTAGCTAAAGCCAACGTTAAAGCCATAGAAATCAAACTAAGCCAAGGCGCAAAACCAGGGCTTGGAGGTGTCTTACCAGGAGAAAAAGTAACACCTGAAATAGCAGATGCTCGTGGTGTAGACATAGGCAAAACCGTCATAAGCCCCAGTAGCCACACGGCTTTTTCAGATGTAGACAGCATGCTTGACTTTGTAGAATTACTCGCAAGCGAAACAGGCTTACCGGTCGGCATAAAATCAGCAGTAGGGGAACTAGATTTCTGGCAAACCCTTAGTAAAACCATTAAACAAACCAATCGATCAGTAGATTACATTGCTATAGATGGTGGTGAAGGCGGTACAGGCGCAGCCCCCTTAGCTTTTAGTGATCATGTGTCTTTACCCTTTAAATTAGGCTTCACAAGAGTTTACAAAAGCTTTGTTCAAGAAGACCTACATGAACACATAGTCTTTAGTGGCGCAGGAAAACTAGGCTTCCCAGAAAGTGCTTTATTTGCCTTTGCACTCGGTTGCGACATGATTCAAATTGCCAGAGAAGCCATGCTTGCCGTAGGCTGCATACAAGCCCAAAAATGCCACACAAACCACTGCCCAACAGGTGTAGCTACCCAAGATAAATGGTTAATTAGAGGCTTAGACCCAACAGACAAAGCTGCTAGACTTGCCAATTACATTGTTACACTACGCAAAGAACTACTCAGATTATCGCATGCTTGCGGAGTAGAACACCCAGCCCTTATAACAGAAAAACACTTTGAAATTCTAAATGATGCCTTTGCTAGCCAAACCATTAAAGACCTTTTTAACTACCAAACCAACTACGGTTTACCCAGCCCAAAAGACCAAGATGCTATACGCCAAATCATGAACGCATAAAGTCAATGAGTCCTTTGCTTGCTAGCCCAGCTTTGAATGCTTCTATCCATAATCATAGCCAGTAAGACAATCGCGATACCAGCCTCTATACCGCGACCTGTTTGGTTTTTTGCCAAACCTGTAACCGCTTCAAGCCCTAAACCCCCACTACCCACCAGTCCTGCAATGACAACCATAGCTAGAATCATCATAATAATTTGATTAATACCCAGCATAATACTAGGTAAAGCCAGAGGGAGCTGAACTTTTCTAAGTATTTGTCTAGGACTCGAGCCAAACGATTTTGCTGCTTCTAGTACATTAGGGCTAACTTGCCTTATTCCTAAATCAATCATGCGAATACCGGGTGGAAGGGCATACAAAATAGACGCCATAATGCCCGGAATATAACCAATATTAAAAAGCATAATCACAGGAATTAAGTAAACAAAAGAAGGAATGGTTTGCAGCATGTCAAGGACAGGCTCGAGTCCTGCTTTGAAGGCGTTACTGCGTGCAGATGTAATGCCTAGTACGAGTGCTAGTGTAACCGTGAGCATTGTACCTATAATCACTTGCGATAGAGACACGATCATGTGGTCCCACATGCCTAAAAAGCCAATAGATAGCAGGCCTAGAAACGCAAAAATACCTAGCTTCCAATGACTCACAAGGCTGACCAGATAAGCTGTCACTATGATTAAGAGAGGCCAAACCAACCAGTCTTGTAAAAACCAAATAAGCGGGTTAATGCCATAAGTGATTAAAAAGTCACTAAAAGGCCCTGTTCCTACGGGCAAGTCATTAATCTGATACAAATTATCGCGCATCCAAGTAACCAGCTTATCTAGGGGTTCGCTCATACTTAGTTGCCAAGTCTCAGGAAAGTCTGTCATTTCTCTAAACCGATTGATGATAAACAGATTAATTATTACAACCAAAAACCCTAAATTCACAGCGTTTTGTTGTAACCAAGGCTTTTTTGGTTTATTACTATGCGGTTTGGGTTTTGAAAAGCCATGACTTACACGATCAAGCACTATTGCCATTAGTGCAATGGCTAACCCTGCCTCAACGCCACGACCGACCTCGAGTTTTTGGAGTGCTTGAAGTACTGTGCGACCTAAGCCATTAGCGCCAATAAGAGCTGCAATAACCACAATGCCAAAGGCCATCATGATGGTTTGATTTATGCCTGCCACAATTTGTGGCAAAGCTAAAGGTAGTTGTACTTTAAAAAGCATTTGACGTTTTGTTGAACCAAAAGCTTTTGCAGCCTCTAAAGCTGAACTAGGCACCTGACGAATACCTAAATCGGTATACCGAATGGCAGGTGCAAGGGCATAAATAACAGTTGCAATGACACTGGGTGCTCTTGCTATACCAAAAAAAAGTACCATAGGAATAAGGTAAACAAAAGCAGGTAAGGTCTGTATGACATCTAATACAGGTCTAAGTAAGGCCTTAAACCTATCATTAAGGGCAGAAAAAATACCTAAAGGAATACCAATAGCTAAAGCTACAAAAACACTTACCCCCATAAGGGCAAGAGTTTGCATGCTTTCCCTCCATAAATCCATAACACCCATAAACAAAAAAGAAGCCGCACAAAACAAAGCAAGCCAACCCCCCCTAGCTTTTAAGCCAAACCAAGCTGCTACCAGCACAATAAGTAGCCAAGGTGAATCACGCAAGGCATTCTCTAAAAACTTAACCGAGGTATTGATACTGTCTTTAATGGGGTTAAAAAACCATGCAAACAAAGGACTATCTGCTCGATTAATAATGACCCACGTTTGAAAATTATCAATAGGTTCACGTAAACCAAAATTCCATGCCTCAGGAAATGAACTTAAATTAATTCCAAACAGACGTATAAAAACAGGTAACCCTAACAGCAAAACAAAAAAAACAATCCAACTAACAGAAGCTCGTGTTTTACGTGGAGCGGTTGTCTTAGTCTGAGGTGTTGAGGCAGCCAGACTCATGTTTCACCTTCAGCGAGTGCCATCATGACATCAATGCGGTCTAGGGTGCCTAGTAGCTGATTGTTGTCATCAATCACAGGAATAGGGTTGGGGTTGTTTGCGTGTTTTGATAAAAGGCTGCCTAGGCTAGCGTTAGGGTGAACATGCCCGCCTATGGCTTGTGGAGTGGGATTTTCTTTCGTTATGCTGCCTATGCATTTGCCTTGTTTGTCTTTAATATAAGCAATTTTGGTTTGCATGGCAGATGCTGCAGTTATTAAATCAACATCATTAAAAATAGCTTTGTCTTTATTTAAAATAGAAGCTGCCGTCAAAATACTTGCTTTAGGTACATCTTTCGCAAATTCACGTACATAGTCATTAATAGGCTGCAGGACAATTTCGCTGGGTGTACCAATCTGCACAATCTGCCCATCTTTCATAATGGCAATGCGGTCACCTAGCTTGACTGCTTCTAGAAAATCATGGGTAATAAATAAAATAGTTTTTTGTAAGTCTTGTTGTAAACTGATAAGTTCATCTTGCATGCCACGGCGTATCAGGGGGTCAAGTGCACTAAAAGGCTCGTCAAACATTAAAATTTCAGGGTCTACAGCAAGCGCTCTGGCTATGCCTACACGCTGTTGCATGCCGCCACTTAACTCGTTAGGGTAATGGTATTCCCAGCCGGCTAAGCTCACTAAATCTAAAACTTCTTTTGCTCGCTCATGTCTTATTTCTTTAGCTATACCTTGTACTTCTAGGCCGTAAGCAACATTGTCAATAACTTGCTGATGAGGAAATAAACCAAAATGCTGAAAAACCATACTTAATCGGTGACGACGCAAATTAAGCAGTTGTGCTTCGCTCATGTTAAAAACATCTTCACCATCTAGTAACATGCTGCCTGAAGTTGGTTCAATAAGGCGTGACAAGCAACGAATCAGAGTTGATTTACCACTACCTGAAAGCCCCATAACGACAAAAATCTCGCCTTTGGCTACCTCAAAACTTACATTTTGAACAGCAAGGACATGACCACTGTTAGCTAAGATATCTGCTTTGCTTTCAGGATTTTTGTTAACTTTATTAACTGAGTCCATGACCTTTTCAGGCTGAGGACCAAACACTTTCCAGAGATTTTTGCAAATAATTTGAGACATAATGAGAAGATAGTTATCGGTAGGCAGTTTAGTTTTTACTGCCTACCGATAACTTAATTGAACTTAAGGAAACCAAGCCTGCCAAGTAGCTTCATTAGCATCTAACCATGCTTGTGCGGCTTCTTCTGGGCTTAAGCCTTCCTCATCTACAGCAGCAATAAGCGCAATTTGGTCAGCATTGCTGTAACTAAAGTTTGAGAGCATTGTGTAAGCGTCAGGTGCATCTTCTGCTAGGCCTGGGTAGGCTAGTTTCATTAAAACATCAGCAGGATAATCGCAGTCAATACCGCCCTCATCTGCTTTGGCGTAACAGTCATCACTGTAAGCAGGTAGCTCGACAGCAGTTAGATCATATTTGGCATGTACTGAGTGAGGTGTCCAGAAGTAAAAAAGGTAAGGATCTTGGCGACTGTAAGCTGCGTCTAAACCAGCTAGCTCTGCAGCTTCGGAGCCTGCATAGACAACTTCTAAGTTTATGCCTAAATTTTCTATGATGTCAGCGTCAAACTGATAAAAGCTTGGGTCACCACCTACAAATTGACCTTTGTCACCGGTTTGTGCAGTTGCAAAAAGGGCAGCATTATCAGGATTTTGAAAGCCCTCATAGGTAGCTAATTCAGGGTTGCTATCAAGCATGTAAGTAGGAATGTACCAGCTAATTTTACCAATAACACCAAGGTCACCAATATTATCAACCACACCGTTATCAACAAATTGTGCAATAGAATCTAAATGACCTGAGGGCCAGAGTTCTAAACATGCACTTAACTCACCACTGGCAAGAGCTGCCCACTGTGAATTTTCATCAATGGCAATAATTTCAACATCATGCCCCATCTCTTCTAAGATGAGCTTGGCAACATGAGCATTAACTGTAGAGCCTGTCCAAGGGTTTTCACATAAAGTGATGTCTTCAGCAAGTGCTTGTGACAAAAAGAGACTAATGACCAAAATAAATCCGAGTAGCTTTGTTTTCATAGATTTCTCCTTTAGAGTTTATAACTAGGGTGTTACCTTAGCTTATAGATTTAGCGATACCGAAAGTTCTAAGATCGTAAACATAATTGTTTGTAACTTTAACTTAAGACTTACTGACCTCCTCACAAGTGTAAGTATTTGTTTTGCAAAGCATACCAGAAGACGGTCATTTGGTTTTGAGGCCGTCTTTATTTAAGGGCGGAAAGCGCTGCTTACTGGCAGCTTCTGTCCAGTCAATATGGTTGCGTACGTACTCTTGACTGGCATCTCTTTTAGGTTGGTAATCCCAAGTTATAAACTGACCTGCTTTGATACTGGTATTCATAGAAGCCTGAATGGTGCGGCGTTTATGTTGACTGGCAATAACCTCTTGTCGCAAATCACTTGACCAGCGTTCTTTGACTTCATTTTGAAAAGCTATGAACATGTCTGCATAAGCCTCTTCTTGAGCTAAATTAATTAATTCATCAGGGTCATGTTTCAAGTTAAACAATAAAGGTTCATCGGTTTCACAATGAATATACTTATAGTCACCACGCCTAATCATAAAAACAGGATGAGAAGTCATTTCAGCACAATACTCAGCAATCGCTTCATCGGTTTCATCAAAATTACCTTGAGCTAGGCTTAAAAGTGAACGGCCATCAATAGCTTGACCTAAAACAGGTTTCTCAGCACCATGCAAAGCAGCAATATCTAAAAAAGTAGGCAGTAAATCAATTAGAGAACAAGCATTTGAAACCGAACCCTGTTTAATGCTAGGTCCTGCCATGATTAAAGGAACTCGAGCGCTGTGTTCAAAGAAGTTCATTTTGTACCAGAGGCCGCGTTCGCCTAGCATATCGCCATGATCTGAGGTGACTATAATGATCGTGTTGTCGAACTGATTGGTATCTTTAAGGGTTTTAATTAAATCACCCAGCATGGCGTCAAAAAAACTGGTGTTTGCATAGTAAGCATGTCTAGCTTTGCGAATGTTTTCAGGTGTCAACTCTACTTGATCTGCCTGCATGCCTTCTATAAGGCGTTTAGAAAGGCCATCTTGGGTAACATCCTTAGTGCTAATTTTTGGCAAATCAATGTCATTAGGGTCATATAAATCCCAGTATTCAGGCCTTGCGACATAAGGGTCATGTGGATGCATGAAGCTAGCTACCAAACAAAACGGTTGCGTTTGCTCTCGTGCGTAATCAAACAGTTTTCGTTTGGCAAAAAAGAGCACCTCATCATCATAATCATGCTGAAAGCCTGTAGCCACCATGCCTGCTTCAGTTACGCTGTCCATGTTGTGATACCAGCTATCAATACGCGTTTCAGCGTTCTCCCAGTCAGGTGTCCAAGCGTAATCCGCAGGATAAATATCAGTCGTGATACGCTCCTGAAAGCCATGCAGTTGATCAGGACCCACAAAATGCATTTTGCCTGACAAGCAAGTCCTATAACCCATAAGATTCAAATAATGCGCAAAGGTCGGAATTGAAGAAGGAAACTCAGCTGCATTATCATAAGCTGCAATGTTTGTGACTAGTTGCCCGGTCATAAAAGAAAAACGAGACGGTGCACAAAGCGGACTATTGCAATAAGCATTATCAAAACGCATACCCTGCTCAGCTAGCGCATCAAGATTAGGTGTTTTAACAACATTATGACCATAAGCAGCAGTAAACTGCGGGGCTAACTGATCAGCCATAACAACTAAGATATTAGGGGGTGATTCAAGCACAAAAAACCTCACAGGTAGCTTTAAATGAGTGACACGCGTCAGCATAACAGTAAAAAAGAAAAAACATAAACAGATTTCACTCGTTACAACTCGAGCTAAAAGAAGCACTCGAGCGCTTAGTGATCAGAAGTTTAGTATGCTGCTAGGTATTAGTACTAAGTGTATGGGTATTTTGAGCAAAGGAACAAGATTCGTTGTCGAAGCTCGAGTGTTACGTCTACGTCTGCACTTATAAATTTTGTGCGGGTTAAAATGCTATTTAAAGGCTTTTTCTAAGGGGACTCAAATGACTGAGCGTAAGAAGATTTGCGTTATTACGGGCGCAAATGCAGGTATTGGTAAAGCTGCTGCTATACAAATTGCTGCTAAAGGCTTTAAGGTTATTCTTGCTTGTCGTAGTCAAAAGAGAGGCGAACTAGCCCTGCAGGATGTTCGTGTACAAAGTGCTAGTGAGGATGTTCATCTTTTACAGCTAGATTTGTCTTTGCAATCATCTGTTAGGCAGTTTGTTCAAGATTTAAAGAGTCTTACAGATACGGTTGATGTTCTGATTCATAACGCAGCACATTTTGATATTTCTCAAAAACAAGTTGTTTTGACACCTGAGGGCGTAGAGAGTGTTTGGGCTACGAATCATATTGGGCCTGTTTATTTAACCTCTTTACTTTTAGAACAGCTTACTAAACGTGAAGAGGGTCATGTTGTCACTATTGCCTCAAAAGGTCTTGTGTTACACCCGCAGCTCAAGATTGATCTTGATGACCCTGAATTTAAAGATAAGCCTTTTAGTGTTTCAAAAGCTTACTATCACTCTAAACTTGCCCAACTTATGTACACTTATTGGTTAGCTGAAAAAATGAAATCTAAAAATCTAAGAGCGAACTGCATTAGAGTCACTAACGTAAAAATAGATATATCTCGCTACCCAAACATCTCAAGGTTAAATAAATTCCTGTACAAGCTAAAGTCACGCTTCTCACTATCAGCAGAAGCCATGGCAGAAACCTATAGTTACTTAGCAAGTAGTCAAGAATTACAAAAAACAGGCTTGTATTGGAATGAAAAGAATCAAACAGTAGCTTCAACAGCCTATAGTAGAAACCCTGAAGCCCAAGAAAAGCTTATGCAACTAACTCGAGCTTATCTTCCTAAGGGCGTTAATCTCTATAGTTGAAGGATGTATTCGCTGTTAGTTAGCCCTTTTTGCTATTTAAAATAAGGAGAATGAAAATGAAGACATTTGAAAGTTTTGACCCTAGATTTGATGCGCTTTTACTAGAAAACTCGAGTCTTGTTAAGCACTGGACAGGAAGTGTTTGGGCAGAAGGGCCTGTTTATTTTTCTGAAGGGGATTACTTGTTGTTTAGTGATATTCCTAATAACCGCATGATGCGTTGGCATGATGCTGAGGGTATGACTGTTTTTCGTGAGCCAGCAAATTACACCAATGGGCATTACCGTGATCTTGAAGGTAGACTTGTTAGTTGTGAGCATGGGGGTAGGCGGGTATCTCGAACTGAAAAAGATGGCAGCATAAGCATTTTGGTTGATAATTATGAGGGCAAAAAACTCAATTCACCTAATGACATTGTGGTTAAGTCAGATGGCAGTATTTGGTTTACCGACCCGCCTTATGGCATTTTGAGTAACCATGAGGGTTATAAAGGAGATTCGGAGTTAGGGCATTGCTACGTGTTTCGTTTAGACCCTCAAACAAAAGAGTTAAGCATTGTTGCAACAGATCGAGATAAACCTAACGGGCTTGCTTTTAATTTAGATGAAAGCATTCTTTATGTGAGTGATACGGGTAAAAGCCATAAAGAAGATGGCTGGCATCATATTTTTGCTTATGATGTTATAGAAGGAAATAGTTTAGGGAACGCTCGAGTGTTTACTGAAGTTAATCCGGGTTTGTCAGATGGTTTTAGGATTGATGAGCATGGTTATGTGTTTAGTAGTTCCAAAGATAGCATTCAGGTGTTTAGCTCTGAAGCTGAGTTGTTAGGTAAAATTTTTGTACCTGAGCCCATAGCTAATTGTACTTTTGGTGGGCCAGATAAAAACCGTCTTTTTATAACTGCAACTAGCTCGCTTTACTCTATTTATCTTAATACCAAAGGCGTTCAGCATCCTTAATTAAGAAAGCTAATGATACTCGAGTTTTAGGGGATGCTCTTTAATTAGCTTAGCTGTTTTCCTGTAAAGCTAGTAAACCGCGATCTAAAAGGTTTAGGTTGTAACTAAAGCTTTCTTCAAGATTAATGGGTAGTCCAAAACCGCCTTGAAGCTCTAAACTTACAAAACCATGAAGGCTACTTCTTATGCAGCGCATGGCGTGAATTGTGTTTTCTTCGTTAAGTTCATAAGCTCGTAAAATACCTGAGAATACTTCTAGGGCTTCTTTTTCTGCTTTAACGAGTTCGGGGCTTTGCCCTTCGTTGGAGCGTAGGGTTAGTTCGTAAAGGCCGGGTTGGCTTTTGGCGAAGTTGCGGTAGGCAAGGGCTACCGCTTTTAGTGCGTCAGAGCCTGCTCGTCCCATAGCTGATTTTTGTGCTACTTGGCTTAGTTCTATTATGCCTTTTAGAGCCATAGCTTGTTTTAAGCTTTCAAGGCTATCAATATGGTTGTAAAGAGAGGGTGGTTTAACTTTAAATCTTGCTGAAAGTGTAGCAATGGTGAGCTTATTTAGGCCTTCTTTATTAATAAGGTCTATGGCTTTGTCAACTAATTTTTCTTTTGTTAAACCAGGTCGTTTTGGCACCTTCGGGAACTCCTTGAGGGGTGTTTAGTGATTTTATCAAGCCTTTAACTTGCTTTACTTTAATTTATTGAGTTTAGCTTGTTTGCTTTAGGCGTTGTAAAAAGTCAATAATGGCTGGGTTTATTTTTTCTGGCATTTCTGTTTGAGGGTAGTGGCCTGCATCTTCAATTATGATTAACTCTGCTGACAGTTTCTCTTTTATAAACTTAGCTTCTGCTATAGGGTCAGGCCAGTCGGGGTCTTTGCTGCCCATAACGACTAGCGTTGGTGCTTTAACTTTATTGAGTCTTTTTTCAGCGGCATCTTTAGATGCAAACCCTAATCCTCTAAGCGCTTCGAATCGTCCTGCTTCGCTAAGGTTGCTTTTAAGATCACTGAGGTAAACTTTGAAGTCGTCAGGTTGTGTTGTTGGGTACAGGGTTTTGTAGAACGTAGTCCATAACGCTACTTTCCAAGGGCCACGTAGTAGCACGTTTTGCGTTAACCATGTCATGAAATTAGGTTTTGGTGTGCGAACAAACGCGCCAATCAAGGTTAATGAGCGAATGGCTTCGGGTTTTTCAGCAGCTGCCCATACGGCTGCGCCTGGTGAAAAAGATGTACCTATAATGTGGGCAGGGCCTGCATCTAAGTAAGTTATAAGGTCTAAAATATCTTGCCCTGAAGCTTCTAGAGTGTATTCAGGCCAGTTTACGCTTGATTCACCGTGACCTCTTAAATCAGCTGTGATAACTCGGTAACCTGCTTTTGTTAGCTCTGGTACTAGAAAGCGGTATTCACTTCTTAGTGCGCCCATACCGGGTAATAAAATAACAAGTTCGCTGTCAACATGATTGTCATCATAGGCTATGCTGCCTTCTGTTTTACGAAAGAACTCTGTTGCTAAAGGGGGTTGCATTTTTTTCTCCTTGTTTGAAATGGTTTTTCAATTGTAAAAACTAATAACGTTAGTTTTTGGGGTAGAAAGATTTACTGTAAGCGCAACGCCACATTTTTAATACATCTTTAGTTATCTCTAGTGCTAAACTAATTATATTAACTAATATACTAATACTATTAGTTTTTGTCAAGAGGTAAAAATCTTTGACACAGAGTGCTACCTACTCAAAAGAATGGCCTTCCTTGTCAGACTTTTTTCCTTTGAGCATGCCAACGCCATATGCGAAGTAGTGTCTAAAGCAGTTTTATTTTATTTAAGATGCAGATATACAGTGTTCTATGACTTTATTAATCAGTGATTTGTTGCGCAAAATACGACGATGCCCAAGCTGATGGCTCGAGTATAGTTTTGCGTTTTGCCATGTGGTGGCTATAGCTTCACCGTAACTGTATGGTATGTAGCTGTCATCGCGATCATGGCAGACAAGTCCATCTGCTTTTATGGTTTTAATGAGTTTCGTAATGCTGGTATCTTCAAGGTTCATGCTTAAGGTTTGCTCGAGTGTGTTGCTTAATTTTGTTTTTAGGGTTTCAGGTAAGCCTGCTACGCTTGAAAAAACATCTACATGTGTTTGGGCTGACAGCATGGGTGATATAAGACTTAGTTTTTCGGGTGTGAGCTGTGGGTTTTGATTAAGCATATTAACAGTCATGGCTGCCCCACCCGAATGCGCGATTATGCCATGAGGTTTACCGTAGGTTTTAACAATAAGCTCGAGTGCGTTTATGCAGTCTTTAAAGTGCGTGTTTTTGTGTTTTGATTCGCCATGGGCTGGTAAGTCAAAGGCAATGACTTGAAAGCCTAGTTTTACTAAGGGGTTAACAAAGTGCTTGAGTTTAGAGACGTTGCTTTCCCAGCCGTGTACTAGGTAGACTCGTTTTTCTGAATCGCCCCAGCTGTAGCCTTTTAAGGCTTTGTTACGGTGGTGCAAGCTTAAAGCAACGGCATTTTCGGGTAAGTCTTGTAGGCTGTAGGCTTTGGTTTTTCTTGGGTGAATAAAGTGATGCCATGCGAGTTTGTGAGCCACGCTTGGTGTTACTTTGGCTAGGTTTAATAAAATGCTGCGCTGTATTTTTTTGTTTAAGCTTAAAGTACGACCGGTTTTTTCTTTAACATGAAGAGGTTTAGGGTCTGCATTTTGTTGGGGGAGTGTAGTACTTGAGTTTGCTTGGCTAATGGCTGTGTTATTTAAGAGGCTAGCGTTCATGCGTAAAGTACCGTGTAGGCTGCTATGGCGGCTAAGCTTAATTCAAGGTCAGACATGGCCATGAGGCCAGAAGAGAAAACGTCAAACATGAGTTCGTCTTTTGGGTCGCCAAGGAGTTTATGAAGAACAGCTTCTTGCTCTTGTGCGTTTAGTGCTGTACCAACGCGTTTACTTAAGGCTGAAAAGTCTT
This sequence comes from uncultured bacterium, assembly GCA_964352605.1. GTDB lineage: Bacteria > Deinococcota > Deinococci > Deinococcales > Trueperaceae > JAHEBB01. The sequence goes on from CAYGTA010000081.1 coordinate 12,124, forward strand.
TGACTTGTTCTTCTAGTAAAGCCATTAAGTCTAAGCGTAATTGAGGGTTCAAGATGCTTGCAATAGCCGTGGCATTTTGTGAAAGTGCTTCATCAATAATGTCACTTAGGTCTTCATTCATTTTGCAATGACGAAATAGTCTGAGTAAGTCACTTCGTTTAGCTTCTAGCGTCCAGTTTGTTAAGGTTTGGGTGTTTGCTTGAGCAAAACGAATATCTGAATTAATGAGTAGCATTTGAGCTTGTTTGACAGATTCATGTAAAGTTGCTTCTAAGTCAACTAGGCTTGTTTGAAGCTCGAGCCAGGTCATGCTTTCGATTTTTGTTTTGCTTTCTTGGCTGAAGTGAGTTTCAACTAAAGTCTGGCTGTTACTGATACAGGCTTGTATTTGCGGTAGGGCAGCTAAAAGTTCTTCGAGTTGTTGGTAAGTGCCTGTGCCTTCGAGTGATTGGTTCATGACTGGAAGTTTGCTTTCTTGAGTTTGGGTTTGACTTAACATGTGCTGCTCCTTTGGGGTTTCTTTTGAGCTTCTGTGCTCAGCTGTTCTTAGTTTGGCAGAGCTAAATGCAGCAATAATGGAGGCTTTATGCAGATTTAATGCAAAAAAAAGAGCTATCTGCACAGAATCTGCATAAATGGCTGCTAAATTTAAATCGTAGGTTAAGCTACAGCTATTGAATAACTATTGAAAAAGGATTAAATGAGAAGCTTTGGGTTTTAATAAGCATCTTTATAAACAATGTCATCATTTGCTAATTAAGCTCAAAAATGCCCTATTGCTTTAAAAAAGTAGGTAATGCTATGAATACAAATGAATTAATTTTGGTGGCTGAAGATGAACCCACCATAAGTCGAATTGTAATAAGTTACTTAGAGCGTGAAGGCTACCGCACGCAAGTTGCCACAGATGGCGTAACTGCCAGTCAATACATTCATACCTTAAAGCCCGACTTGGTTATTTTAGATATAAACATGCCTGAAAGAAGTGGCTTAGAAGTCTTAAAGCGTATGCGTGCAGAAACAGATATTCCAGTTATTTTGTTAACAGCGCGTAGTGAAGAAATAGATAAAGTTTTAGGTTTTGAATTAGGTGCAGATGATTACGTTACTAAACCCTTTAGTGCCCGAGAGTTAACAGGGCGTGTTAAGGCCATATTAAAACGTAGTCAACAAAAAATAAGCCCGCAACCCAAAGTGCTAAGGTGCGGCCCACTAGAGTTAAACCCTGAAAGTATGATGATTCTTTATGAAGGTCATCAACTAGAGGTCACGTCAACAGAATACCGCCTACTCGAGTGTCTTATGAGTCAGCCTAATAAGGTTTTTAGTCGTTATGAGCTTTTAGAGGCTGCTTTGCCAGATAGTGATGCGTTAGAGCGGGTTATTGATTCGCATTT
>CAYGTA010000082.1:0-13502 GCA_964352605.1 uncultured bacterium
AGCCAAGGGTGCAATGTTTCATGGAACTGCAATTAAAACGCCTAAAAAGCTTTATTTTTGGCGCACTTTTTTGAAAAGTGCGCCATGCTTTTGGTTTCGCTATCTGACTAAGTAAAAGCAAAATTCACTTGAGTAGGTGACCGGCCAAGGCTTGAAATGAAACATCCGAATATCCAAATGCCTTGGGTCCAACAACCGCTAGCGCATGCTGACTCTTTAACTCTTTAGGCGCAGGCATACCTAGTACTGCTACCCTCAACCCATACCTAAGCATTTCGGTACCTATAGGTTCACCATCTTCCAAATTAATGATGCAAATCAAGTCAGGCACAGTGCAAACAACCTCACCATTATGCCAAGCAACCAAGTTTTCATTTTGAAAGACAATCTCCATGACGTCATTAGGGTCACCAAAGGCAATTAGTTTTAATGTTCCTTTAGCAAACCCTTGCGTAGTGCGTCTTTCAACATCACTAATTTTACCTCGGAATAAAACTCTGCCATTGCCCAAAGCAGCTACCGCGTCAGAAGGCTCCGTATTTCTAGCTCGAGCTTTTAAAACAACATCACCAATATTTTTAGCTAGGCTTAGGGTATCTTTTATTAGGGTTCGCTTCATGTCTTTACCTTTTAAGACTGGCATGGCGAGTGCAGCACGCCCACCCATTTCAATGGTAAGTGCACGCGCGTACGCTTCAACTCTATATACAGAATCTGTTTTATCTAAAATCGCTATATTCCCATGGGAATCACAAAGTGACATGGGTGTTAAAGGCAAGCCTTCTATGGCAAAAGTATCCATTTGCAATTCAGGAAAGGCGCGCCCCATAGCATCACCATCAACCACAGGTAAATTCATTTGCAAGGCACAAATCAAAGGGCGAAGCGCGTTTGCACCCCCTATTTCGCCTATCACTAGCGCATGCATGCTTTGCCCAACATGCTCTTCTAATGCCTTCACTGCTTTCTCGTACTCGTCACCTTTATTTAGTTTTTCAATACCTACAGTGGGTGCACCCATGCCACCAATAGCCACCGTTAAAGCCTCATCAGGAACATCATTGGCATGAATAATCTTCACACTACCCCCCCGAGCTTTAAGTTCACGCTCGAGCCAAACCCGCCCTATATAAGTATTTCCACCACCACCGGTACCTAAAATGCCTGCACCAATCGCTAAAGCTTTTGTATCTGCTAGGGTTACTTCTTTCATAAACGGTAGCGCTCCTCAACAGCTATATAATCAACGTCATAACCAAACACTCTAGGATGCACAAGCTCGAGTGCTTTTTCTTCTCGCCAAGCTGGGTGGCAGGGTAAGCCAATGATCGCTACGCGCATGCCGTAGCGTAAGTGTTCTGTGGTTATGGGTTCAGCTGTGTCTACATCTAATACTGTTATTAAATCAGGGGCTGTCACTAGAAACTCGCCTTTTTGAGTTAAAGCGAGGTTTTCATTTTGAAAGTGCAGCACTAGGGTTTCGCCACCCTTTTCGTCTATGCCTTGTATGGTGGCTTCGCCTAAATTCCAGCCACCTTCAACACGGCGGTTCACGTCGCTTAGTTTGCCTTTAAAAAGCAAAAATGCACCAACTGCTTTGCACAGAGCAGCAACAGGATTTGTTTCTTCTTGTCTTGCTTGCCGAATACTTTTCCCGATTTTTTCTGCCAAGCTTATGGTTCCTGGAATGCCTGCCTTTTTTATTTCTTTTGCCGTGGCTGAGTAGAGTGCAATCATTGACATTGCGCCCATATGCACAACAAGGGTACGAGCAAAGGTTTCTGTCCACTTATTACTAATAGTTTCCATGATGATGGTATTACCTCGTTCGTCTGACATAGCAAAGGGCGTCGCCGTTATGCCGTTAGCAGTGAACAAAGTCATTTGAATTTCAGGAAACGCGCGCCCCATACCGTCAGCATCTATCATAGGAATACCCAAACGAGCTGCAACATACATAGGCATAATGCTGTTTAAGCCACCTGCCTCAATACTCATGGTTGCTTTTGGCTTCTTCCCCATATAATTACCAAGCGCATTAAAAGCACGAATCATATCGTCACCAGCTGGCAATTTTTCAATCAAGACAACAGGCGCTCCCATGCCAGCGGCAGGAACAATCAGATCATCATCATGCATTTCGTCAAGCGAATAAAGCTCAACTGGGCCGTACTTACGAACAGCTTCAAGCGCCATAACCTTACCAATATAAGGGTCACCGCCGCCACCCGTACCCAAAACAGCAGCACCCAAAGCAATATTTTCAATATTTTCTTCGCTTAAAACTCTCATTTAGCCAAAACGTTCTTCAACCGGCACATAATCAACGTCATAACCAAAGTAACGCGGTCCCACAAGCTCGAGTCCTTTTTCACTCCGCCATTTAGGCGCACAAGGAATCGCTATAACAGCAACTCGGTAGCCGTAACGCATACCCTCAGTAGTAATAGGCTCACCCGTATCTAAATCCAAAACGGCAATCAGGTCAGGTACGCAAACCACCACTTCACCATCCAGCGTTGCAGCCAGATGCTCATTTTGAAAGTTAAGCTCGAGTTTTTTGCCAGCGTAATTGTCGGTGCCGTCTATAAAGGCGTCTCCTTTGGCAAAGCCTGCTTCGGTTCGCCTGGCAACGTCACTTATTTTGCCTTTGAAAATTTCGTATCCGCCTACGGCTTCACGTACGGTTTTTACGGGGTCTGCTTCTTCTTGTCTGGCTCTGCGGATGGTTTTACCTATTTCTTCAGCTAAGCTAATGGTGCCTTGAATGGCAGCTTCTTTAAGTTGCTTAGCGGTGGCTGCGTAAAGTGCAATCATTGCCATGGCACCCATGTTTACAGTGACACTGCGGGCAAAGGTTTCAGTCCATTTATTGCTAACCGTTTCCATGAGGACGGTGTTGCCCCGCTCATCTGACATGGCAAAGGGTGTTGAAGAAATACCGTAAATTGAGTGGGTGACTTGTTGTAGCTCGGGAAAGGCGCGCCCCATACCGTCACAGTCAATGAAAGGTAAGCGCAAGCGTGCAGCAACATAAATAGGTACAACGGAATTGAGACCGCCCGCCTCTATGCTCATGGTTGCTTTAATTGGCTTGCCTATGTACTTACCTACTGACTGAAAAGCATTAATAATGTCATCGCCATTTGGCATTTTTTCAACCATTACGGTTGGAGCACCCATCATGGCGGTGGGTACAATTAAATCGTTTTCATCGAGTTCATCTAGGGTGTAAAGCTCTACAGGTCCGTAATCACGAATTGCTTGACGGGCCATAAGCTTGCCAATGTAAGGGTCTCCCCCACCACCTGTTCCTAAAACAGCTGCACCCAAAGCAATGTCTTCAATATTGCTTTCATCTAAAATGCGCATTTTAGGCTCCCGCCAAATCGCCTACGGCTTTCACCATTATGCGGGTAGCATTACCAGGTAGGTAGGCTAGTGGTACTTCTTCAACATCCACAATTTCAACAGTATCAGCTTTTGCGCCGGCACTAACTGCACGGTCAGTTGCTTCTTGTTTAGCTTGTTGCAGGGCTTCTTCACGACTCATATCAGCAAGAGCAAATACGCGATCAGTTTCACCACCAACTTGTGCTATAGCAGCACCTATTGCGTTTGCCACGGCAAAATGATTAGGTTTTATCATTTCAGAGGCGCCTTCAACTTTGCGTTGAATCAGAACACTACCGCCCCCAACTACAATGACTGGTACTTCAGTTGCACTGGTTTTCATGCGGTCAACCGCTACATTCACCATTTCTTCTATACGGTCTTCTACGGCTTTTATTAAAGTTGCATCAACATCAGAAACTTTTGAGGCATCGCCTATGTCTTCATGGCCTGCTGCCACAATAATATCTGTTGTGGTTAAGGTATCGCCACCAAAGACTTTTGCTTTGCTTATAAGCTCATAACCAACACTTTGTGGCCCGACTTTTAAAGGCTCAGCTTGAATTAATGAGCCACCCCCTAAGCCTATAGACAAAGTATCTGGCATACGAAAGTTAGTACGTACTCCACCAATATCTACAGCCATAGCAGCAACCCTTGGAAAGCCTTGTTGCAAAACACCAACATCAGTTGTGGTACCACCGACATCAACCACAATGGCATCTTTAAGACCGCTTAAAAAGGCGGCACCACGCATGCTGTTTGTTGGACCTGATGCAAAGGTTAGCACAGGGTAATCTGCTGCAAAATCTGCGTTCATAAGGGTGCCGTCATTCTGACTAATAAAAAAGGGAGCTGTTATATTCATGTCTTGCAAAGCTTTTTTAAAACCCTCTACAGTTTTTAAAGCAAGCTCTCGTAGGCAGGCGTTCATAATCGCCGCATTTTCACGCTCTAAAAGACCAATACGACCAATAGTGCTAGACAACGTAATGTTTGCTTCAGGAATAACATCTTTCACAATTTCAGCCGTTTGTTCTTCAAACGTAGCATTTACAGGTGAAAAAACAGATGAAATAGCAATGGCAGTAATACCTTTAGCCTTAATTTTTTCAGCAATACCACGAACTTCTTCTGGGTCAAATGCCGAAATTTCACGACCATCAAACTCATGCCCACCATGAGCTAAGTAATAGTTTCGACCAATCGTTTCAGCAAGATCATCAGGCCAGTCAACCATGGGCGGCAGGCAAACCGTTGCAGGTAAGCCTAAACGAATACAAGCTGTTGGGGTTAAACGACGACGCTCCACAACTGCGTTTGTAAAATGAGTTGTACCAATCATAACGCCATCTATCTTGCTAACATCCAGCCTCGCGGTTTCAATAATTGTTTTTAAGGCTTTACTAATACCCTCTGAAACCTCTTTAGTTGTAGGACTTTTGGTAGATGTAATAACAGTCGTACCATCCATTAGTACTGCATCTGTATTTGTACCACCAACATCAATTCCAATTCGCATACTTTCCTCCTAAAGTTACATGTCTTATTTTGTTAACTTAACACCAATGCTCCCACCAGCCATAGGCTGAAAAGGAACGTCATACCCAAAAGCTTGAGGCCCCACAACCTGCAGACCCCTCTGTGTCTTTAGACCCGCAGGTGCAGGTGCAGCAATGACTGCAACACGCATTCCGTAACGAAGCAATTCCGTAGAAATAGGTTCACCCGTTTCTAAATCAACGATACTAATAAGATCAGGTACCGTAGCCACAACTTCACCATTAAGATAAGCAATCAAAAATTCATTCTGAAACTCTATAAAGAGCTTACCTGGTGTTTCACCAAAGCCCTCCATATTAAGTGTGCCGCGCGTAAATCCCTTAACAATTCGCCTATTAACATCGCTTAACTTACCTCTAAACAAAACAACACCCGAAAGCATATCTGCAATAATTTGAGGAATATTCTCTGCACCTAAACGTTGAGACTCGAGTACTTTGTTTCCTAGTGCGTGCGCTAGGGTGAGTGTGTAAGGAACACAACTACTACTAAATTGTTTGCCGGTCATTACATTGCAGACTAAACCTGCTGTTGCGCCCATGCTAGTTGCTTGTACTCTGGCGAGCCTTTCAGCCCAAACGTCATCTTTTGTGTAAGGGAAAAATACACTGTTTTCTCCTGCATCAACCATTGCAAAAGGTGCCGTTTTGCTTCCTCCATTAAATATAAAGGTTGCCATTTGTAATTCTGGAAAGGCGCGCCCCATGCCGTCACCATCTAGGGTAGGAATACCCGCTTGGCGTCCTGCTATAAGTGGCCCTATCGCATTACCGCCACCGATTTCAGCTATACCGATAGCATCTAGTTTTTTACCTAAATGCTTTTCAAGTAGGCGTATGCCTCTAAGTAGTTCGGTACCTTCTTGCATCTTTTCAATGCTTGCGGTTGGTGCGCCAATAAATCCAGCAACAGCAACGGTGGCATCTTCAGCAAGATCATCGGGTGACATAACCGTTTGTGGACCCATTTCGTTAAGTACATTTCGTAAGTGCAAACTATCTAAATAAGGACTACCGCCACCCCCCGTACCAAGAATTCCGGCGCCAACAGCGATAGGTTGAATATCTTCAAGCGTGACTTGCTTTAGCATGGCTTCCTCCTAAGAATGTAAGTGACACGCAACCTGATGGCCTTGGCTTGTTTCAATTAAGGGTGGTTCGTGCGTGTCACATTTATCTAACTTTGCAGCGTGACAGCGTGGTGCAAACGGGCAACCCTGCTTGGGTCTTGCTGAGGTAGCATCTCCTTTTAAAAGAATCTGCTCTCTTTGGTCACTTGGGTCGGGTTCAGGTATCGCAGAAATAAGCGCTTGTGTATAAGGATGTTTTGGTTCTTCAAAAATAGTCTTAACACTCGCAATTTCAACAATCTTCCCAAGGTATAAAAGCGCAACCTCATCACACAAGTAGCGCACTACACCAAGATCATGAGAAATAAAAACATAAGTTAACTCAAAATCATCTTGCAGCTGCTGTAAAAGATTAAGCACCTGCGCTTGCACCGACACATCTAAAGCAGAAGTAGGCTCATCTAAAATAATAAGCTTAGGGTTAACCGCCAACGCCCTTGCTATACCCACTCTTTGCTGCTGCCCACCTGAAAACTCATGAGGAAAACGATGATAGTGCTCTTCTTTTAAACCCACAACATTAAGCAACTCTAAAACACGCTGTTGCGCCTCATAACCACGCAAATGCTGATGAATCCATAAGGGTTCCGCAATGATCTGCCCAACCGTCATACGACTATTAAGCGAAGCCGCAGGAGACTGGTAAATCATTTGAATATCACTGCGCTTGCCTTGCATTTGTTTACGAGGCAAATGGCTAATATCTTCACCTTCAAATAAAATTTGCCCCTCGGTAGGCTCGAGTAACCTTATGGCGCATTTCCCTATGGTTGTTTTGCCTGAACCTGATTCGCCAACCAATCCGAGTGTTTTGCCTTTTGGCACACTGAAACTGACTTCATCTACAGCTTTAAAGTGCGTTGTTTTCTGATTAAAAACGCCTGTGCGTTGTGAAAAGTATTTTTTTAAACCTTTTACTTCTAGTAAGGGCGTAGTCATATCGCATCCTCGTATATATGGCAGTAAGCACTATGATTGCTAGCCACGTTTTTTGCGCTAGGCACGGTTGTTTTGCAAATATCCATTACTTTAGCGCAACGCGGGTGAAAGCGGCAGCCTTGCGGTGGGTGATTGAGGTTAGGAATAAGTCCTGCAATGCCTTCAAGCCCCCCCCGAGGCGTGTGTTTGGTAGGTACTGCGTTCAGTAAACCTTGCGTGTAAGGATGTTTTGGATTTGCAAATAACTCTTTTACACTTGTCTCTTCTACAACACGCCCAGCGTACATAACAGCTACTTTCTCACAGGTTTTAGCTACAACCCCAAGGTTATGGGTAATGAGTAGAACTGATAAATCAAGCTGCCTAACCAAATCACGAATGAGCCCTAAAATTTGCGCTTGAATCGTTACGTCAAGAGCAGTTGTTGGCTCATCAGCAATAAGTAATTCTGGTTCACCCGCTAATGCCATGGCAATAAGAACCCGCTGACGCATTCCTCCAGAAAACTGATGCGGATATTCACTTAACCGCTTTTCACCATCCTGAATGCCCACCAGATGCATTAGCTCTGCTGCTTTTTTTCCAGCATCTTTGCGCATGTTTCGTCCTTTTGCAGAGAAACGCCATTTAGGCGGCACTTTGTTAGCCTCAAAATTTTGATACAAAACTGCGTCAACAAGCTGTTCTTTGATAGTAAAGAGTGGATTCAGATTCGTCGTTGGGTCTTGAAAGATCATACCTAGATTTCGTGACCTAAAGGTCTGCATGTCATCAGCTGATTTTTTAAGTAAATCTTCACCCTTAAAAAGAACTTCACCTTGCGTTATTTTTCCGGGTGGCATAGGAATAAGGCGAGGAACAGATAAGGCTGTCATAGATTTACCACAACCTGTTTCCCCTACAAGAGCTAGTACGTCGCCCCGCTGCATACTCAAGTTAATGCCTGCAAGAACTTTTGCAGTACCATCAAAGGTTTTAAATTCAAGATGGAGGTCTTTGATTTCTAAGAGTGGTTGACTCATAGCTTGCACGCCCTTCTATAAAAGAAGACATTAAAAAGCATACGGTAACTACTAAAAAACCCAAGCTGCCTAACAGTAATTAATAATAGTCTATTTGTTTTCAACGCCGGGACCTCGGGTCAAGCACATCTCGTAACCCGTCCCCCAACAAATTCCAACTAAACACCATGACAAAAATAGCTAGCCCCGGAAAGGTCGCTATCCACCATTCATCTGGGAATCTCTCTCGCCCGTCATTAATCATGGCACCCCACTCAGGTGTTGGAGGGGAAGCACCCAAACCAATAAAGCCAAGCGCAGCCGCAGTCAAAACTGCAAAGCCAAAATCTGTACTCATTTTGACAATAATAGGCGAAATAGCGTTTGGTAAAATATGTCTAAATAAAATACGTGCATGCGATGAGCCTATCCCATCTGCCGCTTCAACAAAAGCATCTTCTTTTAATGATAAAACAAGGCTTCGCGTGAGTCTAGCAAAACCAGGCCACCACACTAGAGAAATGCCAATCATGACGTTTGTAATACCTTTACCAAGCGCCGCTGTAATAGCGATCGCAAGAACAAGTGCAGGTACGGTAAGAAAAATATCTGTAATGCGCATTAAAACATCATCTACCCAGCCACCCGCATAAGCAGCTATGCCTCCTATAGTTACACCAATAACAGAAGCAAGAAAAATAATAACGATACCCACTTGTAAAGCTAAGCCTGTTCCCATAATGACACGGCTAAAAATATCTCGACCAACTTTATCAGTACCAAACAAATGCTCAGCACTTGGGGGCAAAAGACGCTCAGTCACATGCGTTTTTCCAAAGGCATCCTCAGGATAAGGCGCAATGTAAGGTGCAGCAAATGCCACAATAACAAGCACAACAAGCATGCTTAAACCAATCATAGAAAGCACATTTGAACGAAAGCGATAAAGCCCTCGCCTAAACGCTTCCCACTGCACTTCACGAGCTTTTTGCTTTAACTCTTTAGAACTTAAGCTACTAGCCATAACGAATCCTTGGGTCAAGTAAACCGTAGGCAATATCCGTAAAGATATTCACCAAACTAAACACAATGCCATAAATAATAGTGATGCCCATAATGGGCTGAAAATCAAGCCTTAAAGACGACTCAACAATATAAAGCCCCAAACCAGGCCAATCAAAAATAGTTTCAACCAAAACCGCACCCGCCATAAGCCAACCAAACTCCAAAGCAATAATAGTTAAGGTTGCAATAAAAGCATTACGCAAAACATACTTAAAGATAACGACTCTATTAGGCATACCAAGCGCGCGCTCCATACGTACAAAATCTTTATCTAGCGCCTCAAGCATATTGGCTCGAGTTATTCGCGTTATGCTTGCAAGAGCACCAAAAGATAAAACTAAGGCAGGTATAAACAAATGCCACGCAGCCAAACGAAAAGACTGCCAATCTCCCGTCAAAATGCTATCTACTAAGTACATGCCCGTAATGGTCTCAGGGGGCGTAGCTAAAATATTAAAACGCTTACCAATAGGAAACCAGTCAAGCGCCAATCCAAACACCAATTGAAACATCATGGCTAACCAAAAAGACGGAAAGCTAACAAAAAATAAAACCAAAATTCGAGCTAAGTGATCAGGCAATTTATTGCGGTTAAGTGCAGAAACGACACCTAAAAGCGTGCCAAAAATAGCCGCGAATATTACGGCTGCTAGGGTTAACTCGAGTGTTGCCGGGAAGTAGCGTTTTAGGTCAGCAGCAACGGCGCGTCTTGAGTATAGAGATTCACCCCATTCACCTCGAAATAAGCCTGTTATGTAGTTTAGATATTGAACAGGTAGGGGTTTATCTAAGCCAAACTCTATTCGTAAGGCTTCTTTTATTTCTTCGGTTGCTTGAGGGCCAGCAGCTAAACCAACAGGGTCACCCGGTAAGATGCGTGAAACTGTAAATGTCAGTAAACTCAGTCCCAAAAGTAGGGGGACCAGCAGTAAAAGTCGTCTTAAAAAGTAAGAACCTAGTTTCATGTATTAGCCGCAAATAAAAACTTGAAGGCTAAGCAATAACCTCCAAGTTTTTATTTTGACCTCCAATGCTAAATGTAATAGGGCGTAGAGTTGTTTAGATAGGTTCTAAGTTCTCTTATTGACAGCCGTCCATGTATATATCTTGAAAGAGTAGCGTGAGAGGGTACATAGGTGAGTAAACATAGCCTTGAACACACTCGTTAAATGACATAGAACTATCTTCAGTATAGGTCCAAACAGCAGGCTGATCAGTTGAAATAAGTTCTTGAGCTCGAGCGTAAAGGTTTAACCGCTCATCCATATCACCAAGACTACGCGCAGTATCTAAAAGACTATCTACTTCTTCATTTTTATAGAAGCTACAAGAGTTAAAGCTGCCCCATTGATCTGAGTGGTACTGATTGTAAAGGTGCGCATCAGGATCTAAATAGGCAGGTTGCGTATAAATATTAATAAGGTCAGGACCTGTTTCAGGTGAACCACAACTAGCAACCATATCAGGCCAAAGCATAGGAATCATATTAAGTTCAATATTAAGTTCCGCAAGCCCTTCTAGTAGAAGTAAACCAGGTACTTCTTCACGAGGAAAGTCAGTCACATAAACATAGTCAAGCGTAAAACCACCCTCAGGCCAAGGAGAAGCAGCCAAGAATTCTTTAGCTTTCTCAAGATCAAACGTAGGATACTCGAGCCCTTCTACATAGCCTAAGAAGTTTGCTGGGGTAGGTCCTGGTAAAACGGTAACGCCTACATCTTGAACTGCGGGTAGCGCGTCGTAATTCATGGCGTATGCAACAGCTTTACGAACGTTTAGATCGCCTGTGTATTCACCTTGCGTGTTCATTTTGAAGGTGTTGGTAAAAAAGCCACCGTAGCTTTCAACTCTAAAGCCTTCTGTCTCGTTTATATCTTCAAGATCGCCACCTGCAATTGTGTCTGCAACATGCGTTTCACCTGCAAGTAGTGAGTTTTTCTGAGTGGCAGCATCTCGCTGAATGACCCAAATAAAGCCATCAAGATGATCGGCATTCTTCCAACCTGCCCAGTAATCATCAGCAGCTATAAACTCATATAAATTGCCAATTTCCCAACGGCCTTGGGTAAAGGGGCCTGAACCTGCTGAATTTTCTTTTAGGTAAGTTTGCCCAAAGTCATCCCCTAAGTTTGCTTCTACAATGGCTGGGTTTACGACAAATAGTTGCGGTAAGGTACCAATAAAAGGTGCAAAGGGTTGGGTTAAAGTAAATTGCACTGTAAATTCATCTAGTGCTTGCGCTGTATTTTCATCACTAATGGATTCCCAACGGTAAGTAGGTGGGCCGCTAATTTCTAAAGCGCGATTAAAACTGTAAACAACTGCTTCAGCTGTAACAGGGCTGCCATCATGGAAAACAGCATTTTGTTTTAAGTTAAAGGTCCAGACAGATGCGTCATCATTTACTTCCCATGTGTCAACAAGATGGGGTTCAATATCTTCACCTCTGTAAATAAAGAGGGCATCGTACAGACTACGCAAAGCTGCATTAATGGAGTAATTTTCACCTGTGGCAGGATCAATATTATCAATATCTTGATTCCCTCCATAAAGCAAAATGTCGCTATCTTGAGCAAATGCCATAAGTGACATTGACAAAAGAAACAAAAGACCGAAAGACTGAAGTATAAATCTTTTCATCGCTACTCCCTTCATATTACGAAGCCTCAGTTTTATTTTGTTTTGGAGCATCGTAAAAAAGTTCGACGTAAGCAGAAGTATTACAGTATCATCAGCTTATGTCAATCATTAGCAGGCGTTTTAAGAAAAAATCGGCCTAATGAGCTAAAAACAATCGTCAAATTGTTAACTTCAGTTACCATTCAGCATATTAAGGAAAGAAAATGATTAACGCAGACTCCGAACGCTCGCAATACTCAAAAGAAATTGAGAGCTGGCGCCAACAAATGAACGATCAAATGTGCTCACCTGAACCTTGGGGTTGGCTAGCCATTGTTGGCATGTACCCACTTAAAGAAGGAAGAAATACCATTGGTAGTGCACAAGATAGCGACATTTTATTACCAGCAAACCAAGCACCAGAAACCTTAGGCTATATCGACTTTCAGACCCCACACGGAGAACTCTTTGTCACTACCAACGAAAAAGTCAGCGTCGACAAACTCGAGCTTAAGCAAGTTAAACTTCGTAACCACTATGAGGCTGGGGGTATGTCGGTTGTTCAGGTGCGAGATATTAGTTTTGGCATCATGCAATGGGCGAGTGATCCTTACAACATACGTGTTTGGGATGCTAATAGTCCTAAACGAATGAATTTTAAAGGGCGGAACTGGTTCCCTATTGATGAGAAATATCGTGTGCAAGGTAAGTTTAATAGCTTTGATAGCCACTTAAAAACAACTGTTAATCACACGGGGGGCGAAACACAAGAACTTATTTCTATAGGCACAGTAGACTTTAAACTTTTTGGCCAATCATTTCATTTTGAAGCTATGGCATCAGAGCTAGGCAAAGACTTCCTTTGGTTACTCATGCGAGATGAAACAAGTGGCAAATCAACTTACGGTGCAGGTCGTTTCATGATGGCAGCTTTAGCAAGCGATGGCACAGTTGATATTGACTTTAATACCTTTTACCAGCCACCTTGCGCTTTTAGTGACTACACAACCTGCCCTATGCCACCTCTAAACAATAGGCTTCCCTTTGCCATTGAAGCAGGAGAACGCTTTCCAGAATAAGTCATTGGCTCAGTCAGCTGTAAAATGCATTTGCTTCTAACTTGAAAGCATGTTCAAGCTAAGCAAAAATAAATAAACATAAGCGTTAGTAGCAGCCATGAATTTGGCCTAAGTACAATTTACTTCTACCTATTCATCCATTGAGTCATAATAGGTCGCACATAAGCACTTAAATCTTTGTAGGCACTATCAGTTAAATGCAAGCCATCTTCGACAAAGTAATCTTTTATGGCAGGCTTATCTCCAAAGATCACATTGTTCCATTCAAGATAAAGATCTTCTGCTTGCAAGCCATCACGAATTGCAGTATTGACCTTATTAATGAGCATCCATTTAGATAGTTTTTGTGGCGCTTTCATAATGCTGAAGTAAGCAAATTTTGTTACCTCTGAAAAGTCAAGAATTAGCTGACGACATGCAAACGTATTAGCAACAATTTCTTCAGTAGGAATATCATGATTAAAATCATTACTACCGCAATAAAAGCACACAACATCAGGTTTTTCTAACTCGAGTTCGGCGTTTAGATGCTCTAGCCAGTAAGATGTTACGGTACCGCCTACGGCTTTATTAATAACGTTGTCATTTGGGGCTGCTGATTGAGCGTTTGACCACTGCTCAAAAATAGAACTACCTACAAGTAAAATGCTTTTCACTTTGCTAATACCAAGTCCGAAAAGGTACTTCATAAACTCTTACAGAGTTGATTACGTC
>CAYGTA010000083.1:0-9575 GCA_964352605.1 uncultured bacterium
ATAAGGGTATCAGTGAATACAACTCTATGGGCAAACTATGGGCAAGGGAAATCCACCCTAAAAGCTATGGTGGAAAGTAAATTGCAGAGAGGGGTTGAGCTGAGCGTCCTTGAGAATCTAATGTGGTTGTTATAGTTGTTTCCGTATGTCCGATTGAGTAGCAGCGAGTGGAAAGGTAACTTTCCTCTCGTTCATTACAGTTAAAAACAATTTTAACTTAACTAGACCAATACTCTTAATCCTGACTCAACAATCTCATCATCCAGCGGAAAATAGGGCCGTTTTAAATTTTTGTACTTAACATGACGCAGAGTTGCTGGCGTTGGTCCAGCAGTATCTAGAATGTATACAGCTCGAGCTTGATTATAAACCTGATGATAATTCATGGGGTTTTTAGCAACAATATAGTCTGTTTTTCGGGGGTCTATTCCCATTGTACGCCATTGTTCATCACGCCAGTCATAGGAGGCGCGACTCATAATCAAAATCGTTATTCCATCAACCTTCAGCAGTACGGACGGTCCCATTGCGCCATCAACACCATCAAACACACCCCCTTTATGAATAAAGTGGCCGTCAGCAAGTTTCACGACTTCTCCCATGATCGAAATAGGCTTTCCCCATCTTTTATCTAGCTTATGACCTAAAGTAACGCTCACATGATTACCTTGACCTGCACCGTGGCATATTTGTGCGGCCTTAGGGTCAACTACAGGAACCAAAGCATTTAGTTCACGCTCGTCTGTCTGTTGTGCCGCTAGTAGTGCTTTCAGTACCGCGACACTATCCCCTGACGCCCCGCCTCCACAACAATCGGCCGTTTCTACCAGAACTATTGGACCATCATTATGTTCACTTTGTTTTTGAAAGTATTGCGTACTATCTTTGATAGCTGCTTCGGGTGTCCAAATAGTGGGCTCGAGTTCGAAGCGTTCACTCCAATAGTCATGCGCGAGGTCTTGCGCTAATGATTTAGCTAGCTCGAGATCATTATTTGTAACTACAATGGCACCGCTTCCCATTTGGGGTTGATCAAGATAAGGATGGACAAGAAGGATACTGGTTGAAAGTACTTTGGGGCGTTCCTCAAATCCTTTCGCTTTGCGCATAAGTTTGGCAAACGGGTCATTGGCTTCTGTTCCACCATTAATAGCTGATGTAATAACAGGCACTAGTGCCGCAGCCATGGTAGGTTTACAAAGTCCAGAAAGCGTATCTGCTATCAATCGTGCACCACGCTGACCAGTCTCAAAAGTATCTGTGTGAGGATAGGTTTCCCAAGCTAACAGCGCATCAGCATTTTCAACCATTCGTGAGGTGACGTGTGCGTGCAAGTCGAGCGTTGCGATGATAGGTATGTTTTTACCAACGATAGCGCGTACTCGAGTAAGTAAATCGCCTTCAAGATCACCGCCTTGTTCATTGTCCAGCCTAGCGACAGATGCTGCACCGTGTAAGGGTAGAAGCACACCATCAATAGGCAGGGCATTAATCAAGCGTGCCAGCATGTCTTCTATTAAATTGAAATAACAGTCTTCGCTTAAAGGGCCACCGGGAAGTGAGCTGGCCCATAGCAACGGTACGGGTGTTAAAGCTCGTTCTTTTAACACTTGCAACATGCCACCAACAACACCTGTGTCTAATGCCAATAGCTCATCACCAAATAGGAGCTCATAATGCTCAAAAGACTCGCGTTCTATAGGAATACCCCCAAGCTCGTTACATTCAGTAAAAATAGAGCCAATCGCTACGCGCATATGTACCTCTTTTCTTGCTCCTTTGATTAAAGTTGAAATAGGGCTAAAAGAAACCTAACGCATCCCATTTGAAGCAATTTCGTTCGAAAAAATGAAAATATAAATATAGTACTAGGCGGGTAAATAGTGTCAACTTCTCTTAAAAACGATAAACTTGTAAGATTTAAGCTTAGATGTTCACTTCAGACTATAAGTCTAGTTTTCTTGTTGATTTTCCGCTTATACGAAGCTGCTCTGCAGCCTTAGGAACGCTATAACCTTGATTCATTACCAACTTAACTATCAATCTTAAATCCTGTTGGCTATTTTTGTTTCTCTAACTCCCTTTCAATTCGGACTTCTTTAAGTTTTTTCTCTACATTAGGGGTTCACTGCAAGCCAACAACATTATATTTGTCTTTGTTCAACTGATGTTTCTGGTTTTTATAAGTCTCTTTTTACATTTTCTGAACTATTACTCTCCAAAAGTGCTAATTCTCGTCTTGCTCGTTATGTTCTTGACATGCTATATAGCTTAGGTTGCTAAGTCTTTTTTCGGTGTTGGGATTAGTAATTGCATGTGATTCTTCCTTATAAACCTATGAAATTGTTTAGCTATTGATTTCTGCCCAAACTTTACCAGATGGATAAAGATGATTCTTTATTGAGCTTGACTTCATGGTAATGCTGTAACCAGCTTTTTGTGGAGGGATGTAATGACCATGTTTGATAACAACAGGATCATAAAAGTGTTCATGGAGATGGTCTACATACTCAAGCACCGTATTATCAAGGGATGGGCTAACGCAAATATAGTTAAAAAAAGCCAAGTGCTGTACATACTCACAAAGTCCAACCCCTCCTGCATGGGGACATACGGGTACACCATATTTGGCAGCCATGAGCAGCACTGCTAAGATTTCGTTAACTCCACCTATGCGGCAACTATCAATCTGACAGAACTGAATGGCGTTGGCCTGTAGAAACTGTTTAAATATCACCCTGTTTTGGCAGGTTTCACCTGTGGCTACACCAATGGGGGTAAGCGCTTTAGAAATTGCCATATGCCCTAAAATATCATCAGGGCTGGTGGGTTCCTCAATCCACCACGGCTCATAAACAGCGAGTTCTTTCATCCAATCTATAGCTTGTTGCACATCCCAGACTTGATTGGCATCCATCATAAGCTTGCGGTCATAGCCGATTTCTTCACGGATGATGGCAGAACGACGTTTATCATCTTCAAGGTCGCGACCTACTTTTATTTTAATATGATTCCAGCCTTCAGCCACGGCTTCTTTACAAAGTTGACGGATCTTATCGTCGCTGTAGCCAAGCCAACCTGCTGATGTTGTGTAGGCAGGAAAGCCAGTTAAAAGCATTTCTTGTTCACGTTTAGCTTTTGTCGATTCATTTTGTTTAAGGATGTTAAGTGCTTCTTCTGGGGTTAGAGCATCTGTTAAATATCTAAAGTCGATACAACGAATGATTTCTTCGGGTGTCATATCAACAAGAAGTTTCCATACGGGTTTCTCTTCAACCTTCGCCCATAAGTCCCAAATAGCATTTACAAGGGCACCTGTTGCTAGGTGAATCACACCTTTTTCTGGTCCAACCCAGCGCAACTGACTATCACTTGTAATCATACGCCAAAACGCACCCATATCAGCTATGAAAGACTCAAGTGTTTTTCCTATCAGTAAGTAACTTAAGGCTTCTATGGCTGAAACACAAAGCTCATTACCTCGCCCAATTGTAAAGGTTAGGCCGTGCCCCTCTAAACCCTCAACATCCGTTTTTAAAATGACGTAAGCAGCTGAGTAATCTGGGTCGGGGTTCATAGCATCTGAGCCATCTAGGTTTTGTGAGGTTGGGAAACGAATGTCTTTGGTAATTACATCAATAATGGTAGTCATATTAAATCCTAAATCTTATCCTTTAACTGCGCCAAAAGTTAAGCCCTTAACGAGATGGCGTTGTACTAGGACCACAAAAACAATGGCAGGAATCATCATGATGACACTCATGGCACACATGCCACGCCAGTCCACAGTGAATTGCTCGGTAAATGCGAACAATCCTGGAGGAAAGGTTCGGGCCTCATTGCTACGAGTCAAAATGCTGGCAAGCTGAAATTCATTCCAAGCAGCTAAAAACGCGAAAATGGCGGCGGTTGCAAGGCCAGGTAAAGCAAGAGGTAAATTTACACGCCAAAAGGCAGTCCAGTAAGTACAACCGTCAATATAGGCGGCTTCTGTTAAATCAGGTGGGATTTGTCTAAAAAAGCCATCCATGAGCCAAACGGTAAATGGAATATTTACAGCAACATAAACCAGACCTAGGGCAAGGGTGTTGTTGACTAACCCCATTCTTGTAAAAAGTAAAAAGAGAGGCAAGCTTAACGCTACACCAGGTACTGACCGAGTAAACATGATGGCTAAAAAGGTAGCGGTGTGAAAACGAAACTTAAATCGAGCAAACGCGTAACCCGCTAGAGTTCCTGCAACAAGCGCAAAGAAAGTGCTGGTTAGGGCTGCTATGAGCGAATTTATTAAATAGGCTTCGACTTGAACCCGTTGGCGTACGTCTGGATTTAAGCCAAACATGGTTGAAAAAGCATCAAAGGTTATTTTTCGGGGTATCCAAATGGGTGGTGTAGCATTTACTTCAGAAGCAGGACGAAATGCTGTTAAGATAATCCAGACAGCAGGCAAAGCTAATAAAATCAGTACAACCCAAGCCAAAATATTCAAGAAAAGTTGGGTTCTGCGACTATTTGGTTTAACAATTCGTGCGCTCATTGAAAGACCCTCGACTTGATAAGTTGTCGAAATAAGTAAATTGTAAAAGCTAAAGATATAAATACGGTTATCCAACCCATTGCGCTCCCTAAACCAAACTTAGTGTCCTCCATGGCTAAGCGTGTTACATAAGTCCAAATAAGTTCTGTTCGGTGCGCAGGTCCACCATCCGTCATAATTCGCACAATATCAAAAGCTCTTGCCACATCAAGCGAGCGAATTGCTAACGCAATATAAGTAAAAGGAGCTAAAAGAGGAAAGGTGATGTTTCTGAACTTCTGCCAGCCAGTTGCGCCATCCACTTCAGCAGCCTCATACACATCGGCAGGTAAAGATAAAGTGCCCGCTAATAAAATAATTGTCATTACAGGAATGTTCATCCAAATCGTAGCAATCATGATTGAAATCATGCCCAAAGGAACGTCAACAAGCCAATTGATGCGGGTTGCCTCATTCATAAGACCTAAAGCTATAAGGCTGTTGTTCACTAAACCTAGATTGGTATTAAAAAACCATCTAAACTGAAACCCTACTAAAATAGGGGCAAACATCATAGGCACCATAAGCATGGTGCGCATAATTGCCTGCCCTCGTGAAACTCGAGCCAGTAACTGAGATAATGCCAGCGCTAAAATGTATTCAACGTTGACGGTTACTGCTAAAAACAAAATGGTATTCCAAAAAGCTTTCCAGAAGGTTTCATCATTCCAGAGTTTGACGTAGTTCCTAAAGGCAGTTGCCCATTCAAAATTTAAGCTTTTGGGTTTGAGGAGTTCATAAGGTGTAAAGCTCACATATAGAGAATATATAAGGGGAAAACCAATGACAATTAAAATAATAATGACAGAGGGTAATATAAGCAACCAAGGAAACCAGCGTCCTCCTCTAGCCCAAGCGGAGGATTTTTTGGTTTTAGCTGGCGAAGAATTGCTAGTCACAGATCGTTCCATTCATTTTAATAAGTGAAAAACTGGGAATAAGGAGGGTAACTTACGCCCTCCTTATTCTTAATTCTTTTAGGGCTTAGTAATAGCCAGCGTCAGCCATAAGCTCTCTGGCTTCAGCTGCAGCGTCATTAAGGCCTTCCTGGGCAGTTTTATCACCCAGTATAATGGCTTGAAGTTGTGGGTAGAAGATGTTTGAAAATGGAATCCACTCAGCAATGAGTGGTGGCGTTTTGAAGTCTTCACTTACTTGAATTCGTGCTGTTTCTAAACGCTTCGCATCAAGTGCTACGTCGGAGGTTTGAGCGTCAGCAATCACACGATCCCAAACATCGTCACGGACAGGTAAGAAACCAAGTTTAGCTTCTTCGTAGGCAACACGCTCTGAAGTTAAGAACTTAATGAGTTGCGCGGCGGCTTCTGGGTTTGAAGCGGCTGCAGGGATTGAAAACGCATGTGCTCCGGCCCAACCTGTAGGTCGAGCACCTGGGTTGTCAAAGCCAGTAAAGCCCCTGGCTAGACCAAATTTACCTGCAACAGCAGGGCAGTTCTCTTCACCTTGGAAGTAGCTGTACCATCCGTACCATTCGAGCTTGGCAGCAACATCACCATTACAAAAAGCAGCTGCATCACCATCCCAAAGGAGTGATGTTGTATCAGCTGCGATAATGCCATCGTTGTACCAACCTGTCAAAAGCTCAGCAACTTGAACACCAATAGCGTCATTAAAGGTGGGCTCAAAAGCATTATCAAAGAGAGCCCCACCGCTGGCAAACAGCATTTCATAGAAGCGTCCCGTTAAGGCTTCTTCTTTGCCTGCCATGCCGTATCCTTGCTTGCTGTGGCCGTTAGCAACAAAGAATCGCATTTGTTGGTCTAATTCGGCTAAGGTAGTAGGCACTGCTAAGGTTGTACCTGTTTCAGCTTCGTAGGCAGCAGCGATTTCTGCATTTTCGTAAAGGTCTGTACGATAGTGTAGTGCACTCACATCGGCGTGACGAGGTATGAGATAAAGGTTACCATCGATGGTTGCTGCTTCTAAAATTGCAGGGCTAAAAGCTGCGAGTTCCTCTTCGCTAAAGTAATCATTTAAAGGAAGTAAGAAGTCAGTGTATTGAGCAACAAAGCTGGTGTGGTCCCAAGCTACATCATAATCAACAGCGTTTGTGGCAAAGTCGACTTTAAGCTTTTGATCAATGGCAAAACCATCTAAAAGTGCGATGATTTCAACGGTTGCACCTGTAGCCTCTTCAAAACGTGAAATAGAATCATACATAGCTTCGTACTGTCCACCACCAATGGTTGCCATACGAATATTGATACCTGACAAGTCTGTATCAAGACCGGCATCTTCCTGAGCACTAACTACTGAAACCAGTAATAGTGCTGCAATTGCTACAAGTAATAGTTTGAGTTTACGCATTCTTTTTTACCTCCCAAAAGGTATTAGAAAATTTAGAACTTATATTTCGTTGTAATTCTCAATTGGTGTTTATTCTTAAACCTTTAACCAAGCAGCATCCTTTCTGAAACGTTAAACCGTCTCTGTACACCACATTCTCTAAATGTCTAAACCATAAAATGAAATAGCTGTTTTAGACCATATGGCATCTTTCTGATCTTGACTTAGGTGCGAAATGGCTTTTTCAGTTTCTGTTTTAACTTTTTGATAATCTCCGGCAAGAATAGCCACAGGCCAATCGCTGCCAAACATGAGCCTGTCAGCGCCAAAGTGCTCAACTACAAAATCAATATAGGGTCTTAAATCATCTGCACCCCAGTTTTCCCAATCAGCTGCCGTATTTAAACCTGAAAGTTTGCCGTATACGTTAGGATGTTTTGCGCACTCTTTCATCAAGTCTGCCCATTCGCCCCACTCTTTTGCTTTAATTGGGGGTTTGGACAGATGATCAATAACAATTTTGAGGTTAGGTACTTTCTCAGCAATAACGGGAATGTTCGCAAGATGCTCGTGCGATACAGGAACCGCGTCAAAGGTTAAATTGCGTTCAGCAAGTAAACCAAGCCCCTCTAAAACTAAGTTTTGTTGCAACCACTTTGGGTCTTGCTCCTCATGAATCAAGTGGCGCATACCGCAAAACTTAGGGTGTTTACTATAGCGGTCAAGCATAGGTCTAGCCTCACGCGGATTCCAAAGTGGAACCCAACCAACAACACCAGCAATCCAGTCAAACTCATCTGCTTTGCGAAGCATATAATTTGTGTCATCATAAGAGTTAGCAGCCTGCACAACCACCGTTTTAGCAACACCTGAGGTCTTTAGTTGAGGCTCAAGTTCTCTTGGTTCGAAGGTTCTATAAATAGGACCGTATTCTGGCACAAGCCAAGAGTATTCAACCAAATCTAGATTCCAGAAGTGTTGGTGTGTATCAATAATCATTTCTCTCCTCCTTTCATTACTTGGTCATTTCTTTTCAACCTGATCTTGCCAATGTTCAGGATAACGGTACTTCACAGTTTGTAGATGCTCGCAGTAAAGAACCAGTTCACCTGGGTGCTTAAAAACCTCGTAACTCACCTTCACAAGGCCCATCTCCTTGTACCTAGGTCGTTTTTCTAGGTGGGTGCGCATCGTGTAAATGGTGTCACCAATAAAGACAGGTTTAATAAAGCGGAGTTTGTCGTAACCATAACTAAAGGTATTGACATTGTTGTGTGCCATAAGCCCCAGACCCACACTAAAAACCATAGCGCCAGCCACTAAGCGCTTGTCAAAAATACCGTCTTCTTCAGTAAAAACCTGGTCAGATACATAAGGGTGCATGTCTAAAACAAGGGCATTAAAAAGCTGGCATTCACCCTCACCTAGGGTTCGGCTAATAGAGCGAGCTTTAGCCCCTACTTCAAAATCTTCGTAAAGCCAAGTCTCTTGATTCCAGATTGGAATTTCTTTATGTTTGCTTGCATCAGGATTCGGGTTTTTCACGCTTTCAGCTCCAATTCTGCCAAGATGCTCGCATTATCTTCACCAATTTTGGGTGCAGCTTTGTTGGAAAAAAGAATTTCGCCATCAATGCGAATTGGGCATCGAAGGGTTTCAAGCTTTGCACCACTAGGCAAATCAACCGTTTGCACCATTTGTAAGGCTTTGAAACCTTCATGTTCAAAAAGCCTGTCCCACGTGTAGACTTCTGCGCACCAGTAATCAGCAGGCTCGAGCTTAGAAAGCCAGTGGGCGGCTGTTTGTGTTTTCAAGTGTTCTTTTAAAAGACCTTTTATTTCGTCTCGTTTGCTAAACCATGTTTTGGGATCGGAATAGGCGCTAAGGTCTAAACCTAATAAATCTCCCAATTTAACAAGGTCACCCATCGCTAAAGATAAAAAGCCTTCTTGCGTTTCATAAATGCCATAAGGTGCGCCAAGATAAGCATGCGCATTATTAATGTTGCTCCGCTCTGGTAATTGCCCACCATCGTTTAGGTAAGTTGTAAGAACTTCAAATTGGTAATCTAAAATAGATTCCATTAGGCTGACTTCTATCAGCGCGCCTATGCCTGAGATGCCCCGCCTTACTAAACCGGCAAGAATACCTTGTACCAAATGTGCGCCTGCAAACATATCAGCAATAGCTAAGCCCATAGGAACTGGCCCCTGATCAGCATCACCACTCAACCAAGCAAGTCCCGAGTATGATTGAGCCAGTAAATCTTGACCTGGCTTGTCACGCCAAGGCCCTTCTTGCCCGTAACCTGTAACAGTTCCATAGACCAATTTAGGATTAAGTGCTTTTGCATCTTCAAAGCTAAGCCCAATACGCTCCATAACGCCTGGTCGAAAGTTGTGAATAAGCACATCAGCTTTCGCAACTAATTTTTTAACGGTAGCTAAATCATCAGCATCTTTTAAGTTAGCAGCAAAACTTTCTTTATTACGATTAATGGAATGAAATAAAGTGCTGTCTCCTTCGAGTTCCAAGTTAGAGATATACAGTTGCCTACAGAGGTCACCCATTTCAGGACGCTCAATCTTTATTACTCTGGCACCTAAATCTGCTAAGCGTAACGCAGCTGAAGGTGCAGCAAGGAATTGACTAAAGTCAAGAACAAGCAGTCCGTCTAAAGGTCTCATAAGAA
>CAYGTA010000083.1:9675-11614 GCA_964352605.1 uncultured bacterium
TTGCACTCTGAAATCTTTTTTAAAACGTCAGGCCAGACATCTGCGTGAAGCCTTTTGTACTCAGCTAAGTCTTCTTCTTTTACGCCAATCACACTGCCGTACCGTTGCGTTGTCATATTAAGTCCCTTTCTTACAAAATCTCTAACGTGCAATTCTCTATAAAGTCCCAGTCAAGCTCAATCCCTAAACCTGGTTCTTGAGGCAGTAGGGCATGACCTTCTTCTATACGTATTGGCTCTTTTAAGCCAAAATCAAAGTAATCTGTTGGGAGTAAAATTTCAAAAAATTCGCAATTCTGAATCGCTGCGCAGCAGTGCAGATTTACAAGCTCGAGCGGATGTAGTATTGCTGTGTGAATCTCGCAATTCATACCGAAGGATTCTGCTAAATGTGCTGTTTTCATGACAGCTGTTATGCCACCCTTCCAGCTCACATCGCTTCGCACAATATCTACTGCGTGAGAGGCAATACACTCAGCTGCGCTGTAGTGACTACCTACAATTACTTCTGCACCAATAATAGGGATGTCAAGCGCTTCAGTTAATTTGCGAAGGCTATATAGATCAACATCATAGACAGGTTCTTCAAACCAGTAGTAATTAAGTTTTTCAAGCTCACGTCCCATCTTTAAGGCCGAGCGATAATCGTGTGAGGCAACAGGATCAGCCATTAACGTAAAGTCATCTCCCACAGCTTCGCGGCTCAGGCGGTAGGCTTCTAAATCAAGGTCAAACGTTCCAGGTGGGTGTAACTTATAGCCAGCCCAACCTTTCTCTTTCACTTCAAGAGCTTGCTTAGCGTAATCTTTACCTGATTCCATAACCAAAGAGCTCGCATAAATCGGAACTTTGTCACGGTATGCACCAAGGTATTTATAAAGGGGCTGTCCTGCTGATTGCGCTGCAAGCAACCACAAGCAAATATCAAAAGGTCCATAGCTATAAATCGGCACATGATTCCACCAGCGATCCGCCATGCGGTAGTCATGCCAGTGCTTCTCACGATAAAGCGCATTTTTACCCAAAAAGAAGGGTTTTAAAGCGTCTGCTGCAATACGCCCAGCCGCCCGAGCACTTGTCGCAGCAAAACCAAAAGATGAGGCCTCTTGACCTTCATCAGTTTTCATTGTGATTATCAAGAACTCCATTTCTTTAATCGTAGAAAACCGCATTTCACTTGCAGCAAATTCAGGAGTACTCGAGCGGCAAACACGGATTTCGATATTAGAAATAATCATGGGTGTCTCGCCTTTGAAGTATCCTGCGAAAAGATCACGGGCTGTTCGTACTTATAAATTTGCAAGGAGATGCACATATCAGAATTTTCCATATTGAAGGTAAGCTTCTTGCGGATCAACGCCTTCTAAAATGGCTTTGCGGATTAGGCTTTCAGTTTGTAAAACTTCTTCAGTCTTGCTTATGATTTCTTCGGCGATAGCACCTGGAATTATCACGATGCCATCTCGATCGGCAATAACATAATCACCTGTTGAGATGGTGACTTCACCAATAGTTATGGGTTCACCAAATCGGTCAGCCAGCCAGCGACCTACGATATCTATAGGCGTGAAGAAACTACAGAATGTTTTGAAGCCAATTTTTGTTATGAAGTCACTATCTCGGCATCCGCCATCAACGATATAGCCTTTAACACCTCGATATTGCAATGTTTCTGCAGATAGCTCACCCATCAGAGCCATTTTGTGTGTGTTAGGTTGGCAGATCACAACACTATCTGAAGGTGCTTTTGAGAGTAGACCTGTCCAAGAAAGTAAGGTTTCATGTCCACTTTGCGTTTGATCTACAAAACCACTAACCGTATAAATGCGGCCTGCTAATTTGTAAGCATTCTCAAGAGGTCTGATTTCAGGGGGTAAAACCTGATTTGGGTAGCCCATTGCCCGTAGTACGTCATAAACCGCGCCGCTATAACACTGCTC
>CAYGTA010000083.1:11714-13417 GCA_964352605.1 uncultured bacterium
AGTTCTTTGGAGTAAGCTCTACGTCCATAGTTGCTATAAGAATAAGCAAAAGGGCAATAAACGTAGTTATCTGTTAGTGAAAGCGCATCATAGGTTTTAATGGGATTACGTTCTAAACATTCATCAGGACATGAATCTACTAAGACTTTAAGTTGCTCTAGCGCCCAGATGCCATCGTCTTCAGCGACCAGGGTTTCGCCTTCAAATAGTACTTTATTACGGCTAACCACCAAGAAGTAAAAATTCATTAGGCTATCAATAGGTACAGCAGGCACAATCACTTTGCCTGATTTAGCTAACTCGAGTAATGACTCCCAGCTACGAGGAACATCCATACCGTGCTTAGCAAGTAAATCAGGACGATAGCTAGCAATAGGTGTTGCTGCGTCTGTTGCTAAGGCCCATTGATGGCCATCATAAATATAGCTTTCATGCGAGTGACCAACACTGTTGTCTGCTTGATCCTGCAGAAAATCGGCAGTTAAGTATTTTTCAAGCGGAGTAAGAATAGGATGGCTTGCGGCATACCCCACAAATGGATGGTCGATGATCAAAAGGTCATAGTTGTCAACAAGTTTTTGTAAAGGGAAATCACCAAAGTCTTTCAAAGAACGCTTTGACCACGTAATTTCGACACCATGTTCTTCCCAGTATCGCTGCGCTGTTGCCACCATGGGAACAAAACCACGTGAGTGATCCCAAGTTATACCTTTGAGGCTAACTGTCATATCCAATCTCCTTTAAAACAACACAGGAACTCCACCTGCATCACTCGAGCGGTGGGCTGCTTCTACAAGTGCCATGGTTTTAAATGCGTCATCTATGCTTGTGGGAAGGGTCGTTTCTAAGCCTTCTAGATAGCGCATTAGGCTTGCCATTGAACCTATAAAAGCGTCGGGGAACCATGTTCCATTTATTTTCTGTTTTTGCCATTTGGGGTCTTGACCTTCATCCAGAATGCAGTATTCAAAAGTGTCTGGTTCGCCATCAGGATAGTTGAGTAACAATCCAATAGTGGCTTTCACGGCTCCTTTTGTGCCTTCCCAAGCGATGTAGCTTTCTTGTTGTTTTAAGCCAAAGGCATGACCGTGATTTGTGGTGATATTGGCACGTAAGTGTTTGCCGTAATCCATAATGATGTTGCTGCGGGTTGAAGCGAGCTTTTTAGATGTAGGGCTTGAAACTGTTTTAGCGTAAATGCCTGTAGGCTCTCCTAAAAAAGCGCGGATAATATCTATGTAGTGAACGCTGTGATAAAGAATCTCAACTCGCGGTAATGTTTCGAAAAATTTCCAGAGATGCCAAGGTGTATTGACTTTAATGCGGATTTCCATATCGTGAATGTCGCCAAGTAAGCCTTGTTCAATGATGCTTCTAGCTGCTATGACGTAAGGTGCGTAACGCATTTGAAAGTTAACAGCTGCAGTAAAGCCTTTTTGCCGGCAGAGCTCACGAATCTTTTTGCTTTGCTCGAAAGTATCACCAAGAGGCTTTTGAATGAGTACTGCGGCGCCATCGGGTAATTTAGGTAAAATCTTTAATATATTTGCAGCGGGCACAGCAAGATCAAAAATGACTTCATCAGGTGCTTGTTTAGTTGCTTCTTTAAGTGTTTTATATACCTTCTCTATGCCAAACTTTTCAGCAGTTGCCTTTGCCTTTTTTTCATCAATGTCAAAGATGCCAAGGGTTTTAAAACCCGC
>CAYGTA010000084.1:0-13353 GCA_964352605.1 uncultured bacterium
TGGTTCGCGCTGTAGTAGAAAAACCCTTTCAGTACCTCTTTAACGCAGAACTCCTGCTACCCCCTCAAGGCAAAAGTAAAGAAGCTCGAGTGATTGAGCGTTTTCCTGTTATTACCGTTAATTTGACTACCGTTGCGGGTGTTTTTGATTCTAAAGATGATGTTATGGATTTACCTGAATTCTAAAGGTAGTATAGATTTATTTGAATTTTAAGGCTACTTTGCTAGTCTTCTAAATCCCATTCGTATTCAACATAAGCATCCCCTTCTAGGGTAGCAGCTGTTGCTTCGAAGGTTTTACGAGCAGCCAAATTTTTTCTTTCTGTTCCTGCCCATATAAAATCTACATCATCTTCTTTACAATCATTCATAAGCTGTTTTATAAGCGCAGAGCCTATACCTTTTTTCCTGAACGATTGAGCCACCTCAATATCATAAAGGTAAACCATTTCACCTCCCGCTTCGACATTAGGAAATCGGAAGGCATTCGCTAAGCCAACAATACTGCTATCTATAAAAGCAAGATACAAGTAACAGCGAGAATCCTCAAGTGCTTTGCTTAGCTCTGATTCAGAAATAAGCTCCCCTTCACGGTCTTCTGCTGAAATAAGCTCCTGCACAGCCGCTAACCACCTTTTTTCATCACCTTTACGCAGTCTTCGAATCATCACCTTACAGCTATTTTACAACTTAAGTTTTTACTGACTCATATAAAGCCATAACCACCGGCCCTCGGTGCTGCGCTTTTAAAAGTTTAAGATTCACACTCGAGCATAGTTCATCTAGGTTTTGACTGTCTATAAAGCGAATGCCTGAAAGCCTTAGAGTTGCTTGTAAGCTTTTACCAAAAAGACCTGCTGATTTTTTAATGTACATTTGCCACATTTTACCTTTGGGTTTGAGTACTCGTGCAAATTCTGTTATGGCTTGCTCTAAATCTAGAAACTCATTTAGGGATCCACCACAAACAATGGCGTCAAACACACTGTCTTCATAAGGTGAAGCTTGCACATCTGCCTGCACAAAGGTCATGCTTAACTGCTCTTTTTGTGCGTAGCTTTGAGCTGTTTTCAAGAAAGGTAAGCTAAAGTCTAAAGCGTGCATATCTAAACTAGTTTCTGCTTTTAAAAGAGTACGGGCGTACAGGCCAGCTGAGCATGCAGCGTCTAGTACACGCTGCCCTTCGGAAAGCTCGAGCCATTCACTCATGAGTTTGAGTTCTCGTTCTACATTAAATTCTCTACTAGTAATAATGCTGAGTGAGCGTTTACGCCACAAAGGCTCATAGAGTTTAGCGGTTAAAGGCATAAAGTTTGAGGCTTGTGCGGGCGGTACTTTAGGGCGTTCTTGTAGTGCTTTTATGATGCCATCTTCTTGCTTATAGTCTTTGAGAAAAAGGGTTGAGTTAGAGATGCCAGCCTCCTGCGACTTCTAGTGTTACCCCAGTTATGTAACTTGCATCGTTTGAAACAAGGTAGCGCACAGCGCTGCTTAGTTCTTGCATTTTTCCAGTTCGACCCATAGGTATTTCATGAATAGGTTTTGTTACGCTATTTTCCATAACCCCTGGACTAATAACATTTATGGTTATGCCGTGCTCTGCTTCTGTTTTAGCAAGCGCTTTGCTGTACAAAATAACGCCTGTTTTGGCAATGCTGTAAGCTGTTGTTTCGGGTCTGGCGGCAAGTTGTTCTGCACCCGCAAAGCCAATATTAATAATACGCCCCCAAGTTCTTTCTCGCATCATGGGTAAGGCTGCCTGGCAACTGTAAAACACGGCATTTAAGTTACTGTCTAGCATGTAGTGCCAGTCTTTAGAGCTCACCTTTGCAATGGTTTCTTTATGATAATCCCCAACGTTATTCACCAAGACATCCAAGCTTCCTAACTGTTCTTGTGTTTCTTTAATCAAAGTTTGTGCTTCGAGCTCATTTGTAACATCAGCTTGTAAAGCAATTGCTTTTACACCCAAAAGACCCACCTCAGCACAAACCGCTTGCGCTTCCGTCACACTCGAGCGGTAGTGCACAACTATATCAAAGCCTGTCTTGGCGAGTTCTAGAGCTATGGCTTTGCCGATGCCTTTGGCTGAACCTGTTACGAGTGCTACTGCCATGTCTTATATTGTCTCATTCTAGTCTCGCTGTAGTAAATGGATTTTCTAGGTAGTAAGTTATGAGTTTGCGGGTGGGTTCATTAAGCGGGTAAGTTAAGGCTTCTTCTGGTTTTAACCATAGGTATCTTTGAGCTTCTTTGTTAAGTTCAACCGTTTCAGTATCTGATTTGGCAATGAAGTTAAGTAGAATAAAGTGTGCTGGCTTGTAGAATTCTGAGCTATTGATGGCTTCTTGGGTGGGTGCCCAGTGTATATCTTTAATAGTTAACTTGGTTTCTTCTTCAAACTCTCTTATGAGGGCTGTTTTTATGCTTTCACCGTAATCTATTTTTCCGCCCGGTACACCCCAACTGTCTTTCCATTTATGGGTTTTTATAATCAGGATGCGCTTTGCTGGACTTACTATTAAAGCGCCAACAGTTGCTAAAGGGTAACTAGGCATAGTCTTTTAGAGCTTAGCGAGTTGCTAGTTTTTTTGCCGTAGCTATACCTACAGAAACACCCTTATCTTGATTAGCTTGTTTTCGTTTAAGCTAAGCAAGCTTAGTCTAGACTTAGGCCCATATTGATACCATCTTTTGACCTGCGTAGTTCTTTGAAGCCCACATGTTTGTAAAAAGCAAAAGCATTATGGTTATTTGCCCCTAAACCAAGATGAACCCCTTTTGATTGTTTATTGCGTAGGGCCTGTAACAAGCTTTCAATGAGCTGCTTGCCATAGCCTTGTCTTTGTGCTCGACTAAGCAAATCAATATGCAAATGCGAAGGATAAGCTTCAAATAAAGCAGCATCTCTTTTTTCATCAAAATCAAACAGCTGTGCTATCAACAGTTCATCTCGATTAAGGTCTTTGCCTTCTTGTGGTCTTTCATAATCCAATAAAACTTCTTTGAGCCACTCCTCTTTAAACCATTTATAAAACAAGGCTGAGTCAAGCGCACCCAAAACATAACCACACACACCTTTTTCGTCTTCAAGCACAAAACAAAGTTGCCTATCAAAAATAGCGTAAGGCGCAGCATAAATCTGCCCAATGAGCTTAGGGTCTTGGTATAAATGGCTTGCATCTTTACCCGAATCAGCAGTTTTAAGGCAAATATCATAAAGCGCAGCTAAGTCTTTCGATTCATAACTACGAATACTAAAAGGCATGATTTAAGTATGACATGCTTTTAGAGTTTAAGAAAAGCAACGCCTCACAAAGCAAAAACAAGTTAAGCTAATTCCGTGAAAAACTGGCAACGCTACACTGTTTTAGGTTTATGGATCAGCCTTATGATTGGCTTTTGGCTAAATGTCAACAGTAGCTCACAAAGCGCTACAAGCCTTTTACAAAGCTGGCTTAACTCGTTTAGCTCGAGTCGCTGGGGGCCTTTTTTACTGCTAGGCATTTTTGTTATTAGGCCTATTTTCTTATTACCTATTTCTATTCTGAATGTTTTTGCAGGTTTTTTGTTTGGTGCTTTCTGGGGTTCCCTTTATGGACTCATTGCCACACTCATTTCAGCCAGTATTCCTTACTCTATGGGCCGTTTTTTTGGTCAAGGCTTAAAGCGCGAGCAACTACAAAGCAAACTTATACAACGTATGCAGCAGCAGAGTTTTGAAACTATTTTACTGTCTCGCCTCATTTTTATTCCTGGAGATTTGGTTAATTACGCTGCTGGGTTCTTGCGCATTTCATTTCTAGCTTTCTTCTTTGCTACAGCCTTAGGGGGCATGCCGAGTTTACTCATGACCACCTTCGCAGGTGCCTCTATAGAAGGAAATTTTGAATTCACAGGCTTTCGCTTTAACATCTGGTACTTACTTGCTTCAGTTTCACTCTTAGCCTTTAGCCTACTAAGCTCTTACTATCTAAGAAAACGAAGCGGCCTACAAGACAACTCGAGTGAAAATTAGCTGAGCACTTTATAGCTGCTCAGCCTTCAGTAATAGTTGCTAATGCCGTGCTAAAAGTTTAAAACCGATCAAACACTCTTTTCCACCAACTAGGTAACTCTACAACAGGTTCGTAACGCTCTATTTTGGCTAATATGCTGCCATAACTCCAACCTGTTACATTGGCTAAAGCTCTGGCTTCTTGCTCTTGTCTTTCCTGTACACGCTCAACATACGTTTGGCCATCTTCACAGCTAATCACACCATCAAAAGGACGCTGCATAATATAGCGACCCTGAAAATTATCTCGATTTTGCGTAACTCTAAACATAAGATCTTCAGGAAACATCTCTTTGGTGTAGCGCACATGCAAACGCGTTAAATACACATTTGGTGCAGAAAAATCAGCTTGATTATCTAACCAAAAAACACCCGCTTTGGCTAACTCATCCTGATTTAACGGTTCTGCCGCACAAGGGTCACACCACTCCATATCCCAAGCATACTCGAGTAAAGCAGCATTTTGACCTGAACGCTTATAGGCAGTATCAAATACAGCTTTGTAAACTGCTGAGAATTCATCTTCCACAAACTCTGGTACATAAACGTCACTAGGTAAGTGTTGTGTTTCGTAATTAGCAAGCTCTATGCGACCTTCAGGTGAAAGTAAATAAAGAATGAGGTCTTGAGGTCCTGCTGCGTTCACCATACCAAGTTGTATAGGCAGCATGAAATCATCACTCTCAAACGCCATTAACAAAGGTCTTAAAGTCTTAAACTCAGAATCAGCAAAGGCTTCTAGATTTACTTTTGCCACAAAGAAGTTCATTCCCATTTCTATATAGGGTGCTAACGCTTCACTTGCACCATCAGGCATTTTGTAACCATTTTCAATCAGCCAAGTTTCAAGTCCTGTTGATTCATCTGCACCCAAAATGAGAATGTCGTATTCACCGACACTAAACTTTTCCTCAATAGTTACCCCTAAGGATTGCGCTCTTAACTCTGCAACTCCCGATTCAGCTACAGGCGCTGACATCATGACACTACCGTCAAACTCATAGTCATAGCGGTTACAAGGGTCATCATCAAAGTACTCAACCAAACGTGGCGCACTGTACGCATCCAGACGATCAAAGATAGTCGGGTCACCTACTTGAATTTGCTCTTGAGTAAACACGTAAGGAATGGGCACCACCATGGCAAATTCACTCACTTCGCCTTTAAAGTCATTAGACATAGTAAGAATCGTGCGCTTACCCTCTCGACTAATTATCACTTCACTAGATTCATTAAATAAATCAGTATCTATTTTGGCTACATAAAAGCCACAAAAGGCCAGCGCCACGCCACTTAAACTTAAACATAAAGAAATCATCCATAATAGCCGCATTTGTCTTATCATTCTTTTCTCCTTTAGCTTTTCTAACTACACCATAAAGTGAAATTAAAGAGAGTACCAATGAAAGAAGACATATATCGAGATAGTTTGACATAAAAGAAAAAGACGAAGCCGAAGCTTCGCCTTTTCATAGTGACTATTTTTTTTATTTATTCAGCAGCAAATGGGTTAACAACCCCACGTTCAGCAACTAGTTCCATAGCGCGTTCTATAGGTATAGAAACGGTACCATCTGCATTTTCTTTGTATTCAGATATCGAGCTTGTTGCTTCTTCTAAAGTATTTAGATAAGGACTACGATCCAAATTTTTTGTAAATTCACCTCTTGGGCGACTCGAGCTTAAGATGAGAAGGCCTACTAGTGTTACGATCATGCCTACTGCCATGCCTATGAACAGGAGTCTTGTTAGACCTGCTGTGAAGATATATTGCCTAGTTGGTTTAGCCATGATGCGCTCCTGTAGGTGCGTGTCTTAGGCGTGGGTCGTTTTTAGGTAGGAGTGGGTTGCGTTTTAGCATGAAGGCAAATACGGCTATCCATATGCCACCAAAGCCGAGCATGAGAGCGACATCTGATATTTGTAGCGGGAAGCCTTCACGTTCAAAGTTAGGTATAAGAATGTAGAATAAATCTATAAGTCTGACAAGTACTGCCCATATGGCTACGGCTACGAGTGCACGGCGTTTGCGTTTTACCCATCTTGAAAAGAGAATAGCAAAGGGTGCAAAGAAGCCAAATAGCAGTAGGAAGTAACCAACACCTTGCCATGCTGCGTTGAAGCGGAGCACGTAGTAGGGGTTTGTTTCAATAATGTTGTTTGACCAGATGATGATGAGCTGTGAAAAACTAGTATATGCCCAGAATAGCGTAAAGGCCATGAGGAAGTTACCAAGATCTTGTAGGCGCTTACTGTTTAACAGTTCATCTATCTCTTCATCATTATTGGCTAAAAAAACCATGGTGAAAATGATTAGACACATGGCTGAAATAGCTTGGCCTATCATGAGAATAACTGAGTACATACCTGAAAAGAATTCAGGTGTTGTTGACATAGCCCAGTCAACTGCGGCGAAGGTCATTAGTAATATATGAATAACAATCCAGAAGGTTGCAGAGCGTTTAAGGCCAAAGCCAATCTTGCCACCTTGTTCTTCACTTACTTCATCTTGCTTTTTAGAGCGGCTAACAAAATACCAAGCGCCAAAACTCCATACTGAGAAGTAGATAAGAGAACGAATAATCCAGCCGGGTTTGTTTAGGTAGGCAACTTTTGCTTCAACAAGGGCGTTATGCGGATGTATCCAGTCATCATAAAGAAAACCCATGCCAAACAAGATAGGGATGAACATAATAGCCATGACAGGTAGTACGCTCGCGCCTGCTTCAAGGGGTCTGCGAATCATAGCGCCCCAAGAGCCGCCGGCCATATGCTGAACCATAAGTAAAATGAAGCAACCAAGGGCTAAACCCATCCAGAATAAGAAGGCGTAGAGGTAAGATTGAAAGAAGCTATCTCCACCAGACACAAAAGCCATAATTATGGCAACAACGATACCAACGGCACCTGAGATTAAACCTATTGTTTGTAGGCGTGTTAGTTTTGAACTAAGTGTACTTGTCATCTTGATGCTCCTTGAACCTCAAGTTGGTCACGAAGGGCTTCAGGCACATCATTTAAAGAAGCGTTTTGGCTAAGCTGCAACGCCTTAATGTAAGCCGCAATTGCCCAGCGATCTTCAGGAGGAATACGTGACGCGTAACTATACATACGTCCAAAGCCATTCGTCATGGCATTAAAGTAATAACCTACAGGTGAATTGCGTAAGCGCTCATCATGAAAAGAAGTAGGCTGCACCATACCTTTTTGCACAATAACACCCAGCCCATTACCATTGTAATTATGGCAGGGTGAGCAGTAAATATTATAGCGATCTTGACCACGCTCGAGTACTTCGAGACTTACTGGAATAGGTAAGTCTGTGGCAAGGCCAGCAGTAGTTAAACCTGTGTAAAAGCTAGGATCAACAGCGCCTCGTGCACGTGAGACAACACCTTCGGGTAGTAAGCGTGAACTAGGAACAACTTCACCTCTTATGTAAGGTTCAGCGCCATAAAGCTTAGCTTTGGGTTGATCGTACATGTTCATACCGCAAGAGCTAAGGAAGAGCATAGCTATTACAGAAAGTAAGACAATTCGTAAATTCATCGTTCTACCTCTGAAACTTCTTCAGGCTCGAGTGTGGCTAAGAAGCCTTTTGCTGTTTCGAGTTCGAAGTTTTCGTCATCTGCTTCTATGCATAAGAAGAATTTATCTCTGGTGGCGTCTTCAAAACCAGGGGTGTTAAATATAGAGTGGTAGGGTCTGGGGAGTCCGTTTCTTCCTAGCATGAATAGTCCTGCGGTGAAAGCTGAAAATAAAACGGTGAGCTCGAAGGTAATAACAATAAAGTTCGGCCAGCTGTTATAGGGTTTTCCGCCTATATTTATTTCGTAGAAACTTCCAAAAGACCAGTATTGTAAGAAAAAGCCTGTGAGTAGTCCTGTTATTCCCATAATTAAGACAACCCACCCAAGTCTTGTTGGGGCGTGCCCTAAGTTTTCGTCTAGACCTTCTATATAAAAGGGTGTGTAGGCTTCTATATTTTCGTAGCCTGCTTCTTTGGTTTTTTGAGCGGCTTCTAAAATGCCATCTACACTGCCAAAGCGTGCAACAACACCGTAAAGGTCTGTTGTGTGTTCGCTCATGCGATGCCCCTCTCTTTAAATTCCTCTTCCCTGATTTCTTCAAAGTAATCGCTACCATGATGGGCGTCATGATATACAAGTTCTTTCATTTCTGAAGTTGCAATCGAAGGTAAGAGTCTAATAAATAAGAACCATAGGGTAAAGAATAAGCCAAAGGTTCCTAGGTACATACTGTAATCCCAGAAGGTTGCAACGTAGTCACCCCAGCTGCCGGGTAAGAAGTCTTTGGTAAGTGTAACAACTACGATAACGTAACGCTCTAGCCACATTCCTATTGAGACAATGATTGAGATGATGAATACCGCAAGCATGTTTTGTCTTACTCGGCTGAACCATAGTGGTTGTATGGCAATTAAGTTACAGAAGATGAGTAACCAGAAGGCCCAACCATGATCTGCACCTAAGACACGGTTATAAGCCATGTAGCGTTCAAATTCGACACCTGAGTACCAAGCGAAGAATAATTCTACGGCGTAACCGTAAACAACAATCATGCCTGTTGCTAGCATGAGTTTTGAAGAGTTATCTAGGTGGCGTTTGGTAATGAGTTTTTCTAAACCAAAGGCTTTACGCAATGGAATCATGAGGATGTTTACCATGGCAAAGCCTGCAAACACCGCACCTGCAACGAAGTAAGGTGGCATGATGGTATTGTTCCAGCCAGGTACTTGGCTCACGGCGAAGTCCATGGCGATGGTTGAGTGTACAGAAAGTACAAGGGGGAAGCTTAAGGCCGCTAAGATAAGGTAAGCGCGCATATAGCGTTGCCATGCTTTGGCTGAGCCGTTCCACCCAAGTGAAAGAAGTGCATAGAACCACTGCATGAAGGTGTTTTTGGCGCGGTCACGCAGGGTTGCAAAGTCAGGTACAAGCCCAATGTACCAAAATAAGATTGACACGCTGGCGTAGGTACCAATAGCGAACAAATCCCAGTCTAGCGGGCTACGAAAGTTAGGAAATAATCCAAAAGTATTCGGGTAAGGCGCTAGCCAATAAAAGACCCATGGGCGACCTAAGTGCAAAATGGGGTAAAGCCCCGCGCAGACAACCGCAAAAATAGTCATAGCTTCAGATGCACGGTTAATAGAGGTTCGCCAAGGTTGCCTAAAGAGTAGCAAGGCGGCTGAAATCAAAGTTCCAGCGTGGCCAATACCAATCCACCAAACAAAGTTAATAATAGGAAAGCCCCATGCTACGGGTTGGTTATTACCAAAAATACCAATACCTCTGGTAATCAGGTTAATAACCGTAATAAGGTAAACACCCAGCAAGCTTGCTGCTATACCAAACCCTATCCACCACCATAACGGCGTCTTAAACGGGTCTTTTTCTACAGGCTTATTGACAACATCATCAATACTTGCAGAGGTTTCTCCTCTTACAATTGCCCTATTGCTCTCTGGGAATTTAGGGGGTTTACCAGAAGCTATAGCCATTAATGCGCCCCGCTTTCTTCGCCTGCTAAGGCAGGATGTGGATTAGTAAGTTTAGCTAAAAAGGTGGTACGTGGTTTGGTGTTTAATTCTTCTAGTAGTGAGTAATTTAGTTTTGAATTTTTTGCTTTTGTTACTTTACTTTCTCCATCGTTGATATTACCAAAAGTAATAGCTTCCATAGGGCAAGCACCTTGACAAGCCGTTACAACTTCACCATCAAAAATAGCTCGGCCTTCATTTTCACTGGTGATGTAAGACTGCTGAATGCGCTGCACACAGTAACTACATTTTTCCATCACACCACGACTACGAACCGTTACATCTGGGTTTTGAGCCAAAGAAAGTTCAGTTGCATTAGTGCTTAGTTCGGCAAATTGCAAGAAGTTATAACGACGCACTTTATAAGGACAGTTATTTGAGCAGTAACGCGTACCTACGCAACGGTTATAAACCATGACGTTTAGACCTTCATTGTCATGCACCGTCGCGCCCACAGGGCAAACAGGTTCACAAGGTGCTTGCTCGCAGTGCATACAGTTAATAGGCTGCATGTAAAACTCTGGATTATCTGGGTTACCACCGTAATAGGTGTCAACACGAATCCAGTGCATTTCACGACCCACTTCAACTTGATCTTTACCAACAATAGGAATGTTATTTTCTGACTGACAAGCGGTGACACAAGCATTACAACCTGTACACACACTCATATCAATAACCATACCCCACTGGTAATCACTCGTATTAAAGTACGGAACCTCATAAAGATCACTTTCGTGATGCTCTACCGGATGCACAAAGTGAGGTGCGTGGCTCGAGTCATGCTCTAAAGCCTCTTTAAATTCAGCTAAAGTGCCATGACGAACAATATGACGGCGCTCAGTAGTGCCTTCATACTCATGGTGAACTTGGGTCGTAATAAGTTTATGACGACCTGATGCTTTGGTGAGCGTAACAGCTGTCGTCCACATAGCGTCAGTAGAGCGAAGTGGATAGGCGTTAAAGCCAACCCCATCAGCAATACGACCTGCACTTGTGCGACCAAACCCTAAAGTGACCGTAATAGCGCCTTCTGCTTGGCCCGGCAAAACCCAGACTGGCGCAGTAATACTTTTACCATTCGCACTCAAGTTAATAAGCTGATGATTCTTTAAATCTAACCGCTCAGCATCTTTAAGGCTCACATAAGCTGCGTTATCCCAAACAATTTTAGTAATAGGCTTAGGAATTTCTTGCAACCAACCGTTATTCGCCAAAGAACCATCCAAAATATTAGGATCAAACTTAAAACTAAGCTCGAGTCCTCCATTTTCTAGTTCTATCTTTGGTAGAGCCTGCAAACTAACTGCTTTAGGAGCAGCATGTGAATCTTCTATAACACCTTTGTAAACAACTTTTTGCCAGAAACCGTTAAAGTCACCGGTCACCTGAGCTTTCCAGTAGTTACGTACTAGGTCGTAGCCACTTGCCTCTGCATCGCCTAAAATCGCTGCAAGGAATTCATGGGCTGACTTACCCCCATAAAAAGGTGCTATAAGTGGCTGAGCAATGCTTATACTACCGTCAAATGATCTTGCATCTGACCATGTTTCTAAATAGTGGGTTTGCGGAATATGCCAAGTGCTTAAAGTTGACGTTTCATCTTGGTAAAGACTTAAGTGCGCACTAAAAGGTACTTTAGCAAGCGCTCCAGCAAAGTTAAGATCTGCAGGTGCGTTATAAACAGGGTTACCACCAACCATAAGAAGCACTTTGACTTCTTCAGCGTTCATGGCATCTACTAAGCCTTTAATAGACTCACCATGATGCATAGGGTTGGCGTCAACTGCTTCACTATAAATAACTGTTGAACCCACGTTACCTAGTGCAACATTCATAGCATGCGCTAAAGCATGAACTTCTGGCGCTTGCTCTTCACCTGCAATAACAACACTCGAGCCTTTGTGGGCTTCTAAGTCTTCTACTAGGGCGTGTATAAAGTCCGCGTGATCTGTATCGAGTGCTTCTGCGTCAAGACCTAGGTCGTGTGCAACTGTAGTTGCGAAGGCTGCTATTTTGCTTGGGCTTAAGGCTAGCTTGTGATCTGCTACTGGGCTGCTAATACCAGGTGAAGTTTCAACTAAGTAAAGACGGTTCATGTCGTCTTCTAAGCCAAGTACTTTACGACGACGCGCAAAGTCTTTACTATAGCGAACCTTGTTAGCTCCTTCACCTAAGAAATCTGCACCGAGTGACAAAATCACGTCGGCTTTAGACAAATCATAGTGTGTGTGTACAAATTCACCGAAGGCTAGTTGGCTGCCCGCAAAAGCGTTGTCACCATGCATAGTGTCAAACTGATGCCATTTGGTTGCAGGAAACTCTGTGGCTAGTTCATTGAGCTGCTGCGCTAGCGTTGGTGAAGTTACATTTTCAGTAAGGATATAGAGACCTTCACCATTGGCTAGGTCGGTAAACTTAGCTTGTAAATCTTCAACAAAATCAGTCCAGTTTTGACTTTGACCTTGTTTTAAGGTTTCTTGTGAACGGTCAGGGTCGTAAAGCGATAAAACAGTTGCTTGGGTTGAGGTATCTGTAGCACCAAGGCTAGCAGGATGATCTGGATTACCCTCGACTTTGGTTGGCCGACCTTGATGACTTTCAGCTAACAACCCAACGGCATAACCGCCTTGCGTCATGTTGGTTGCAAAAAACAAAGGTTTACCCGGGATGATTTCCTCAGGTGCTTTTACATAAGGAACAATTTTTTCGTAAGGCTTGACAGGTCTAGCACAAGAGGTAAGACCCGCAAGCGCCAAAGAAGCACCAAGTAGCTTCATAAAGTCACGAC
Organism: uncultured bacterium; assembly: GCA_964352605.1. Classification (GTDB taxonomy): domain Bacteria; phylum Deinococcota; class Deinococci; order Deinococcales; family Trueperaceae; genus JAHEBB01. The sequence goes on from CAYGTA010000084.1 coordinate 12,411, forward strand.
GATTAAGACTGCTCTCTAAAGGTGCAACATGATTAGGGAATTCCTGTGACATAAAGTGACGGAATTCTTGGGTATCAGCAAGCTCATCTAAGCTACGCCAATACGCCTTGCCTTGTTTAGAAGCAAGGTTTTCACGAACATTAGTAATATCTATACTCATAATAATTACCTGTGGCACGTAGAGCATTGAGGAAGCTTATCTTCATTGATGTTATAAGCTGCAATCAGTTGCTCTCCGAGCTCGAGCTGCCCGTGGGAAGGCGCTTCATAAGCCATGTTAAATACTTCGGATTTCGGGCGGACAAATTGGGCTGGATTTTTGTGGCACTCTAAGCACCAACCCATAGTGAGGGGTTCATTTTTCCAAATGGCTTCCATTTGATCAATACGACCATGGCAGCTACTACAACCAATACCTTTATTAATGTGGGCACTATGGTTGAAATAGACGAAGTCAGCTAAATCGTGAACACGGTTCCACTGAATAGGTTCGTTGTTATCCCAACTTGCTTGTACATTGGCAAGCTGTGGTGAACCCACACGAATTTGTGAGTGACAGGTCATACATGTCTCAGTTGCTGGAATATTAGCTGAAGCCGCGACTTCAACACTTGTGTGGCAGTAACGGCAATCTATACCAAGTTGGCCGTTATGCAAAGCGTGTGAAAACGCAACAGGTTGTGCTACCGGTACACGCACTTTATTATTAGTGGTCCTTGCGAATACTGTGAGCGACGTTGCAAGCAAAACAGTGAATACCAGACCACCCCAGATAAGCCACTTGGCAAAGGCGTTTGAATTCGGTGGAAAATAATTAGGCATATATCACCTGCTGTAGGATATGCTGCTTTAGCAATCCCGAATTAAAATAGTGTGTGTAAGCTGTTAGGTTCACCATAATGATGCTTACTACCTCCAAGCCAGAAAAGACCTATAAACCGCT
>CAYGTA010000085.1:0-1448 GCA_964352605.1 uncultured bacterium
CTGCTTATTATTGCGGGTCATGAAACCACTATGAATTTAATTGGTAATGCCATGCTGGCCTTAACGCAAGACCTTGAAAAGCTCGAGTTTTTGAAGGCGCATCCTGAGGCTATGAAGGTTGCAGTTGAGGAGTTTTTGCGTTATGACGCGCCTGTTGAGCGAGCTTTGTTTCGTTTGCTTGCTGAAGATATGTCTTTTAAGGGTCATGAGCTTAAGCGGGGGGATGCGGTGATTCTGATTATTGGGTCGGCTAATCGTGATGAGGTTAAGTTTAGCGATGCTGATAAGCTGGTGCTTGATAGGCAGGTGAATCAGCATTTGAGTTTTGGTAAAGGGATTCATTATTGTTTGGGTGCGCCGTTGGCTCGTTTAGAAGCAGACATTGGGCTTAATGCTTTGTTGTCGCTACCTAATTTGCGTCTTGGGGTGCCGGTGAGCGCTTTGCGTTGGCGTAATTCACCGGGCTTTAAAGGTTTAGAAAGTCTGCCTGTTAGTTGGGGTTAAGTTTTTTGTGACGGTTGCGTTTGGGTGTTCTTGATTTTCTTGTATTCTGTTTAACAGGAAGAGGCAAGGATACGGTAAGGGAGTGCAAAGAAAGCCCCGGCTTGGGAGTAAGTCGGGGCTTTTTACGTTTTTGTTTTTAGAACGGGTTAGACAGCTTTTGCCCTTGCTGCTTCTATGGTTTCCATGAGGCTTTTGAAGGGTGTTATAAATTTTTCTACGCCTTCGTCTTCTAGTGCTTGGGTTATGTCATCCATGTTTATGCCTAGTTGAGCTACGTCTTCTAATACAGCTTTAGCTGCATCTATGTCATCTTCTATGCGGTCAGCTGGGTCGCCATGGTCACGGTAGGCATCTAAGGTTTTTACAGGAATGGTGTTGACGGTGTTTTCACCAACAAGTGTGTCTACATAGAGTGTATCTGGGTATGAGGGGTCTTTGGTTCCGGTAGATGCCCAGAGTAAGCGTTGGGGTCTGGCGCCTTTTTCTGCTAGGGCTTGCCAGCGGTCACTTGAAAAGACTTCTTTGTAGATTTGGTAAGACATTTTTGCGTTGGCTATGGCAACTTTGCCTTTGAGTTCACTGGCTTTGGTATTGCCTTTTTGGGCTAGGTCGTCAAACATGGGGTCAAGCATTACATCTATGCGGCTTAAGAAGAAGCTTGCAACTGAGGCTATGCCTTTGAGTTCTTTGCCTGCTGCATCTGCTTTTTCTAGACCTTCTATGTAAGCCCATGCCACGTCACGGTAGCGTTCTAAGCCGAAAAGCAAGGTCACGTTTACGTTTATACCTTCGCTAATTAGGGTTGTTATGGCGCTTAGGCCAGCTTGGGTGCCGGGTACTTTTATGAAGGTGTTGGGGCGACCTAAGCGTTTCCAGAGGTGTCTGGCTTCTTTTACGGTTCTTGCTGCGTCGTTAGCTAGGTCGGGTGCTACTTCTAGGCTTAT
>CAYGTA010000085.1:1548-13177 GCA_964352605.1 uncultured bacterium
CGTTTGATTTCATCCATGTAGACAGATTGACCAAAGTCACGTAATTTTTTGAGTGGGTTCATGTTTCGCTCCAAAATCTAGGGTTAAGACTAAAGCCTTTTTAAGGCTTTCTTAAGCTTAAGCCTAGCATAGAGAGGGGGGCTTCTAAATTCCACAGAGTTACTTAGCTAACTAAGGTGTGATATTTGTTTTACTTTGTTGTGACACAAAATAAAAAAACAGCCACCTTTGGGGAAGTGGCTGTTTCGTGACCCCTCCTTGGGGTTTGCACTTTAAGCGCCGACAGGCGTGAGTGCCTCGCTATCTTTTTCTCCCGTGCGTATGCGGACGACTTGCTCTAAAGGCTGAACAAAAATTTTGCCGTCCCCTATTTCGCCTGTACGGGCAGAATCAACAATTGCTTTAATGGTTTTGTCCACAAAGCTTTCACTAACTGCAATACTGAGTTGTACTTTTTCGTGAAATTCAACAACAAATTGACTACCGCGATATTGCTCTACAATGCCGCCTTGGCCACCGTGACCACTAACGCGTGAAATGGTTATGCCACGCACGCCAGCTTTAAATAAAGCTTCTTTAACGTCAGGTAATTTTGCCGGTCTGATAACAGCCGTTATGAGTTTCATGTCAGCTCCTAAATATTAAGTATAGGTGGCTGCCCGCTTGGGCAGCCTGGGGAAAGGAAATAAAAACTAAAGGGGATGGTGATAAAAGTTGTTGGTTTGTCTAGTCGCCAGCTACGCTTTTAAAGACAACAGGTGCACCAATGGCATCTTGGGTTGAGTAGCCTTCTATGCCGTGCTCTGCAATGTCTAAGCCTGTGACTTCTTCTTCTGGTGTTACACGTAAACCGACAGTGTATTTGAGAATCATAAAAATGACGTAACCGGATACAAGTGCAGCGCCGCTGTAGGCAAGCGTTCCTATGAGCTGTACGCCAAGGTTTCCGCCACCAAATATACCAACTGCAAGAGTGCCCCAGATGCCGCAGACACCGTGTACAGATATGGCGCCAACAGGGTCATCTATTTTTAAGCTGTCGAACATGAGTACGCTAAATACTACGATGATGCCTGCGATTGCGCCGACAATAACAGCCCAGCCGCCAACTATGACATCTGGTCCTGCTGTAATGCCTACTAAGCCTGCTAGTACACCGTTAATAGTCATTGAGAAATCTGGTTTTTTGAATAACATCCAGCTGGTGAGCATAGCGGCTATAGCGCCTGCTGAAGCAGCTAAGTTAGTGTTTACAAATACGTTACCAACAGCGGTTATGTTTCCTAGGTCATTAAATACGAGTTGTGAACCTGGGTTAAAGCCGAACCAGCCAATCCAGAGTAAGAACACACCTAAGCCTGCTAAGGTCATGTTGTGACCAGGCATGGCGTTGACTTTACCGTTGGTATAGCGACCTAAACGTGGGCCTATAGCTAGAACAGCACCAAGGGCTGCGAATCCGCCGACTGCGTGAACAATAGATGAACCAGCAAAGTCAGAGAATCCCATGCCGTCTAACCAGCCGCCGCCCCATTTCCATGAGCCGAGGTAAGGGTAAATAAAGCCTGTCATGACAACAGAGAAAATCAGGTAAGCAGTAAATTTCATGCGGCCACCAATGGCGCCTGAAACAATGGTAGCGGCAGTGGCAGCAAAGACCATTTGAAAGAAGAAGTCTGCTGCGCCTGTGTAGAAGAGACCGTCAGCGGGTGCAGCGACTGAGCTAGCATAATCACCTAAGAACATAGGTGCGCCGTACATAATGGCAAAGCCGACAGCCCAAAATGCAAGACCAGCTACTGCAAAGTCAGCAATGTTTTTCATGAAGATGTTAACAACGTTTTTTGCGTTGTGAAGGCCTGCCTCTAGTAGCGCAAAGCCTGGCTGCATAAATGCAACTAGCACAGCGAACATAAGAAGAGCAAATGTATCAAAGGCCGTTTGGTAATCAGCTAAGGTTGCAAAGATGGTGTCATCTACTGCAGCTGTTGTTGCTTCTTGAGCGAGCCCCAAACCCGCGAGTACAAGAAGACTTGATAACACGAAGAACTTTTTCATTGTTACCTCCTAAGATTCGTTAACCCCTAAGTGGATTAACTAGAGTCATAGAATATGTAAATTTATTCATTTTGTCAAATGTAATTGTCACGTTTGCTTGTTTTTATGCATACAAAAAGATAAAAAACATATTTTTACGGCATTTCGGAACTGCTATTACTGCGATTAGTAGTATGATTTTGTTCTATTTTGAAATAAATTGAGTTAAGTACTTGATTAATTGTGTGTTTAAAGCCTTAGGTACCTAATCAAGTGTTGAAACAGCAAAAAAATAAAGATGGTCAGCCTGCAAAGCTCGAGTGTTGCTTTGGGTGCTGCTTGTTAAAGCTAGGTTGCTAGCGAAGAGTTGAGCGTATAGGCGGGTAAAAACTTAAAAACTGCTTTATAAAGCAGTTTTTAAGGTAAATACACTATCGACTTAGCAGATCTTTTTTCACTCACCCAGTTCGGCATTTAAACCGCTGTAGCGGTTTAAATGCACAAGACTACAGGAGTTCTTTCTGGCGTAAATCTGTTGCAGTAGTGTGCAAGGGCAAGGGGTTAGTAAGATTTCTTCTGTTTGTTAAAAAAGGTTGAAACATACATTTTTTCTGCACATTTTGCAAAATGTCGAAGCTAATACGGCCATATGGCGCTTTTTGAGCTTACACTGTAAAAATAACGACACTATAGAAGATGGCTATGGGGCAGTTAGAGTCATCATTTGGGCTGCTTAAGTCACAAGGTAAACTGCTTTACTGGAGAACTGGAATGGTTTAGTAAATCGTGCTTCATTAGTGATTGAATGTAAAAAGAATTGATAAGTTTTACCGAGCCATTAAAACCAACCAATAGTCATAATTTAAATACATATTTGGCAAAATGTACAATAGTATAAATGCATATAGTAAGATTTTAATAACATAAATTTCTATATTCTTAATAATTATGCAAAATGTAGACAATAAAAATAGCAATTTGCGAATAAATATTTGACATCAATGAATTATTGTGCATATACTTTTTGAGAGGCTTTAGTACCGCGTTTGCGTTGCCGTAACCTTTAATCCGTACAACCACAGGAGGTTTTATATGATGCAGCAAGCATCACATCGTGTTATTGTCAAAATTTGGGGTATTTGCCTAATCCTAAGCTTTTTTAGCTTAAATGCATATGCTCAAGATACCGTCAAGGTAGGTATTGTACATTCTTTAAGTGGCACTATGGCAATTAGTGAAGTAACAGTAACCAACTCAACTGAATTAGCTATTAAAGAAATTAATGAAGCTGGCGGCGTGTTAGGTCAGCAAATTGAGTACATTATCGAAGATGGTGCATCTGAGCCTGCTGTATTTGCACAAAAGGCACAGAAGCTCGTTGAGCAAGATGGTGTTGCAACCGTATTTGGTGCTTGGACCTCAGCAAGCCGTCAAGCCATGCTACCTGTCTTTGAAAATACGGGTAACTTACTTTGGTACCCTGTTCAGTTTGAAGGTAACGAATGCTCACCCAACATTATGTACTCTGGTGCGCAACCTAACCAGCAAGCGCTACCAGCGCTTGATTGGGCGTTAGAGCAAGGCTATACTAAGTTTTTCTTAATTGGTTCAGACTATGTTTACCCGCAAACAGCCAACTTTATTTTGAACACGCATATTGCTGATCGTGGTGCTGAAGTGCTTGGTGAAGAGTACATTCCACTTGGAGATACCAACTTTAGCTCAGTCATTAATAAAGTGCGTGCTGCAGAGCCAGAACTTATTTTTAATACTCTAAATGGTGACAGCAACGTTGCATTTTTTAAGCAGATGGAAGCAGCAGGCTACAACAGTGAAAGTTTACCGATTATGTCATTCAGCATTGCAGAACAAGAAGCTGTTGCTATGGGTGTCGAACTTGTATCAGGAAACTACGCAGCATGGAACTACTTTCAAAGTTTAGACAATGAAGCAAATGCCGCTTTCATAGCTGCTTACCAAGCAGAATATGGTGAAGGCGCAGTTATAACTGACCCTATGATTCATGGGTACATCAATGTTTACTTGTGGAAAGCCGCTGTAGAGGCAGCAGGTACATTTGATGTTGATGCTGTACGCGCAGCTTCTTATGGTCTTGTCTTAGAAGACACCCCCATGGGAACCATTACGGTAGATAGTAACCAAAGCATTTACCAAACTGTATACGTTGGTAAAATTGGTGATGACGGTCAATTTGAAATCATTTGGGATTCAGGTGAAGCAGTCAAACCAGAACCCTACGACGCACTAGCCTTCCCTGGTAACAGCTGCGATTTTGCTAACTAAATCAAGCTAATCTTTCCTCATGTTCTCGGACATTAACAGCTGTCCGAGAACATTTCTCATTTGCAAAGTTACCACCTGCAGAGCCGACATTCACTGTAAAAAAAGCTCGAGCTTCTCATTTGTTTTTTAGGGTAGTTATTTTGTTTTTCTAGGAGTCTTTACATGGATGCTGTTTTCATTGTAAATCAGGCGTTTAATGGTCTGAGTTTAGCGTCTATTTTATTACTTGCCGCTTTGGGACTGGCACTGAGTTTTGGTCTTATGCGTGTCATTAATATGGCGCATGGCGAAATGCTTATGCTGGGCGGCGTCGTTGCTTATTTGGTGCAAAGTAGTGGGGTTTCAGAAGCTGCATCTTTATGGTTAGCCTTACCTGCTGCTTTTATTGCTACTGCTTTACTCGGTATTTTGCTTGAAGCCACGGTTATTCGCTGGCTTTATGGCAGACCACTTGATACTTTGCTAGCTACTTGGGGTATTAGCCTTATGTTGCAACAAGCAGTTGTTTTATGGCAGCCGTTTGGGGTGAGTTTTGTTGCACCTGAGTGGCTTCGTGGCACTATTTCTATTTCATCTGGGGCATTAACGGGTGTTACTTTGCCTTATGTTCGTATTTTTGTCATTATTCTTTCGATTTTTGTCATTCTTGGCTTAGCAGCGTTATTGCGCTACAGTCAGATAGGGCTTTATGTTCGTGCTGTTAATCAAAATCGCGATATGGCCGCAGCGCTGGGTGTAAACACACGCCTTGTTGATATGACGGTCTTTGCACTTGGTACGGGAATAGCAGGTTTAGCTGGCGCTGCTCTGGCTACTATTTCACCCATCACAGGGGTTATCGGGAGTAGTTATATAGTTAATGCTTTTCTTGTTGTCATTCTTGGGGGAGTAGGTAGCATAGGGGGTGCACTTTTAGCCGCATTATCTTTAGGCTTTTTTACTTCTTTCTTTGAAAGCTTTTACAGTGTTAGTTACGCTAAAGTTATCATTTTGTTACTCGTTATTGCTTTTTTGCAATTGCGCCCTAAGGGCTTTATTGTGACGCGCTCAAGATCACTCGAGGAAATTTCATAATGATTGCGAATCTTACGCTTAAACGCGGTTTAAGTTTGGCTCTGGCCATTGTTTGCTTTATAGCTCTTTTTTTAGCCCCTAGTTACTTAAGTACGTTTAAACTGTCATTATTGGGCAGATTTTTAGCGCTTGGTATGTTGGGTGTGGGTATTTCACTTATTTGGGGTTACACAGGTATTTTGAGTTTAGGGCAGGGTGTCTTTTTTGCTCTGGGTGGTTACGCAATTGCCATGCATTTGGTGTTAGTGCAGGTTGGTGATGCCTTACCAGGTTTTATGGCTCGTAGTTTTAGACCACGAATCACTGAGCTACCTTGGTGGTGGCAGCCTTTTGAATCAGCTATTTTTGCTACCTTAATGGTCTTTGTGCTTCCTGCTATTGCTGCAATAATCTTGGCGACTTTGGTTTTTTGGCGGCGTATTTCTGGCGTTTACTTTGCACTGATTACCCAAGCACTCGTTTTGGCATTTACAACTTTAATTGTGAGCCAGCAGTCTTACACAAACGGTTTTAATGGTCTAACCAACTTTTCAAGTATTTATGGTTTTGACATAACGAGTGAGCAAGGGCGTATTGGTCTTTATATGGCTACAGTGATTGCGCTACTTGTTATTTGGATATTTGCGCAGTGGCTCACCAGTACACACTTCGGGAAAATCTTAGTTTCAATACGTGATGGTGAAAATCGAACGCGTTTTCTTGGCTATAACACCACGCCTTATAAGGTTGCTATTTTTACAGTAGCGGGCATCATGGCAGGTGTGGCTGGTGCGTTTTTCACAATGCATGCTGGCATTATTTCACCAAAAGATGTGGGGGTTTCACCCTCTATAGAGATGGTGATTTGGGTAGCGATTGGTGGGCGCGAAAGTATAACGGGCGCAGTTCTCGGCATGGTACTTGGTAATCTAATTGCTGACTCAGTCAGCAGCCAATTTCCTGAAAGCTGGCCCCTAATGCTAGGTGCTCTCTTTATTTTGGTTGGCATGGTTTTACCTAAAGGAATTGTTGGAATTGTCGAACAAATCTGGAATCGTAGTCAACAAAAAGAAACAATTTCAGTAGAACCCGAACCCAAGCTAAACAGCTTAAAGCAAGAGGTAAGTGATGTCTGAACCGCTCCTTAAAGTTAACAATGTATCTGTGAGCTTTGACGGCTTTAAAGCCCTTAACAATGTAAGTTTTGCAATTGAACCTTTAAGTATAAAAGTATTAATTGGCCCTAATGGCGCTGGTAAGTCAACCCTTTGTGATTGCATAATAGGCAAAATACGTGCTGATGAAGGCCAAGTGATTTATAAAGGCAAAGACATAAGTAAAGTTGCTGAGTACAGCATAAACCAAGCAGGCATATGCCGAAAGTTTCAAGCGCCTGGTGTACTAGAGCGCCTAACTGTCCTCGATAATTTAGCAGTATCAACTCGAGTGAAGCGAAGTTGGCACAAGAACTTGCGTCTTAATTTAAGTAAGACAGAAAAAGAACGTGTAGAAGAAGTGCTTGAGCTTGTAGGTTTGCAAGATCGCCGAGGCATACAAGCTTCTTTTTTGGCGCATGGCGAGAAACAATGGTTAGAGATTGGCATGGTGGTTTCACAAAATCCTGATTTGCTTCTTTTAGATGAACCCACTGCGGGCATGACGGCACAAGAAACCGCTAAAACTGCTGAGATGATTAAAAAACTAGTTGAGAAACACACTGTGCTGGTTATTGATCATGACATGACCTTTGTAGAACTTTTAGATGCGCCTGTAAGTGTGCTGCACCAAGGCCAAGTCTTAAAAGAAGGCAATATGGAAGAAGTGCGAAACGACCCTGACGTTATTTCTGTTTACTTGGGTCGTGCGCACGATGAGGTAGCAAATGCTTAAACTCGAGCGTATTAGTGCATCTTATGGCGCTTCGCAAGTTCTTTGGGATGTTGATATGGACATTGCAAAAGGGGAGAGTGTTGCTCTTATTGGTCGTAATGGTGTGGGTAAAACAACCTTACTTAATACAATTATGGGTGTGCATCCTGTAAAAAAAGGCTTTATTGCTTATCAGAATACGGTGATTAGTAATCAAAGTGCGCACCGTCGTGCCCAATATGGTCTGGCTTATGTACCTCAAGGGCGCGGCATCTTTCCGCAACTCACTGTTGAAGAAAATTTACAAATGGGCTTAGCTTCTTTAACAGGTCGAGGAATTAAAGACGGAAAAGAAATACCTAGCTACGTTTTTGAGTTATTTCCCGTTCTTAAAGACATGCTGCACCGCAAAGGAGGTAACTTATCTGGGGGGCAGCAGCAACAACTTGCTATTGGTCGTGCTTTAACTACAAGGCCCAAAATTCTTTTGCTTGACGAACCCACTGAAGGCATACAACCGAGCATTGTCATGCAAATAGAAGAGGTACTCAAACATGTTAGCAAAGAACTTGATGTAGCTGTTTTACTGGTAGAGCAATACCTAGATTTTGCATGGAGCTTTGCTGACCGCTATTTTGTGATGCAACGCGGCCGCATAATTGAACAAGGTTTCACCAAAGATACCGACAAAACTGAAGTTAGTCATTATCTAAGTGTGTAGGCGCTCACTATTTAAAAAGCATAGCCCTTCATAATAAAACAAGTGTACTCGAGTGTAGAAAAGGTATTTTGAGTAACTCAATGAGGTTCGAAATGGGGTTCGAATTTGCTTAGAGGAGTAGTAACAACTATATAAATGTATTGCTTTTTAGACATTGCTTTGAACTTTGGAATCTTTAATGTGTGGGAGTGGTTAAGGGATACTATGCGATTAACTGAACGAGAGAAAGATAAACTTCTTATTTTTGTTGCGGCAGATGTTGCACGTAGACGTAAAGAACGCGGACTTAAACTTAATTATCCTGAGGCGATTGCGTTTATAACGGCTGAAGTTCTTGAGGGTATTCGGGATGGCAGGTCGGTTGCTGAACTCATGACGTTTGGTACGACCATTTTGTCTAGGGATGATGTTATGGAGGGGATTGCTGAGATGATTCATGATATTCAGGTTGAGGGCACCTTTCCGGATGGTACGAAGCTCGTGACCATTCATGACCCAATTAGATAGCTAGGAGTAAACATGATTCCAGGTGAATTTCTTATTGATGAGGGTGACATTGAGCTTAATGCAGGTCGTGAAACAGTGACTTTGCGTGTAGATAACTTGGGTGACAGGCCTATTCAGGTGGGGTCACATACGCATTTTTTTGAGGCGAATAAGAGCTTAGGCTTTAAGCGCGAGGCTGCTTATGGCTTTCATTTAAATATTCCAGCGGGTACGGCTTTGCGTTTTGAGCCGGGTGAAGGGCGTGAAGTTGAGCTGGTGGCTTTTGCTGGTAAAAAGGTGGTGTATGGCATGAATGCACTGGTATCTGGTGACCTTGAAGGTCAAAAAGAAGCTGCGTTTAAGGCAATTAAAGATCAAGCTTATAAGGATGCTCCATGAAGATTTCACGTAAAGCTTATGCAGGTCTTTATGGCCCAACGACGGGTGATCGTGTTCGTCTTGGTGATACCAGTCTTGTTTTAGAAATTGAAAAAGACTATACAGTTTATGGTGATGAGGTTGTTTTTGGTGGCGGTAAAGTTATTCGAGATGGGCAAGGTCAATCTCAATTAACAAGAGCGAGTGGTACGCCTGATCTTGTTATTACTAACGCTATTATTGTTGATCATTGGGGCATTGTTAAAGCTGATGTGGGTGTTCGTGACGGTAAAGTAGTTGCGATTGGTAAAGCGGGTAATCCAGATATTCAAGAGGGTGTTACAAGAGGCTTAGAAATTGGCCCTGCGACTGAGATTATTGCGGGTGAAGGCAAAATTTTGACGGCTGGCGGTATTGACGCACATATTCATTTTATAAGTCCGCAACAGGCGTGGGAGGCACTTTATAGTGGTACAACAACCGTCATTGGCGGTGGCACGGGGCCGAGTGAAGGTACTAAGGCCACTACTTGCACAGCAGGTGAATGGAACATACACAAAATGATTGGCGCAGCCGAAGCCTTTCCGCTTAACTTTGGTTATTTGGGTAAAGGTAATGCCTCAAGGCCTGAAGCGCTAGTAGAGCAAATTAAGGCAGGGGCATTGGGTTTAAAATTGCATGAAGATTGGGGTACAACCCCCGCCACTATAGATACCGCGTTAAGCGTAGCCGATGACTATGATGTGCAAGTCGCTATACATACTGATACCCTTAATGAATCAGGTTTTGTAGAGAATACGCTGGCTGCTATTGGGGATAGAACCATTCACACTTATCATTCTGAAGGGGCTGGCGGGGGGCATGCACCTGATATTTTAAAAGCGGTTGGCCTTGCAAATATATTGCCAAGCTCAACCAACCCGACTATGCCTTATACCGTTAATACACTCGAGGAGCATCTTGACATGCTTATGGTGTGTCATCACCTAAGTAGTAAAATTCCTGAGGATGTTGCTTTTGCTGAAAGTCGCATTCGACCTGAAACCATGGCAGCAGAAGATGTTTTACATGACATGGGTGCCATTAGCATAATGGCATCTGACTCTCAAGCAATGGGGCGCATAGGTGAAGTTATTTGCCGTACGTGGCAAACGGCGCACAAAATGAAGGGCGAACGAGGTGCGCTTAGTCAAGATAACCATCGTCATGATAACTACCGTATTCGTCGTTATATTGCTAAGTACACCATTAACCCTGCCATTGCCCATGGCATAAGCACTTATGTGGGCAGTATAGAAGCTGGCAAAGTTGCGGATCTTGTTTTATGGAGCCCTGCATTTTTTGGTATTAAACCTGACCTTATTCTTAAAGGGGGCTTCATTGCAGGCTCGCTAATGGGTGACCCTAATGCCAGCATTCCAACGCCTCAGCCAGTGCATTACCGCCCGATGTTTGGTAGTTATGGTCGCGCCATGGACACAACTTGTTTTCACTTTGTAAGTCAAGCATCTTTAAAGGGGGGCTTACCTGATTATTTGGCGCGTGAAGCCCTGCCAGTTAAGAATTGCCGTAATATAGGCAAAAAAGACCTTATTTTGAATGATGCTATGCCAGTGGTAGATGTAAATCCAGATAGCTACGAAGTGACCGTTGATGGTGAAAAGATAACAAGTGAAGCTGCTAAAGAATTACCTTTAGCGCAGCGTTACTTTTTATTTTAACAAGTAGATTTACCATGGGAGCGCAAACACTCATTCATATTACGCAGTTGCCAAACATAGAGCGTCAAGCTAAAAATGTTGTTGCTATTCCTATGACATCTGAAGACAGGCAACGCGTGCACAGACGAATTACTGCAAAAGATGGGCAAAGCTTTGCCCTTCAGCTTCCAACAGGCTCAGTGCTTCGGGTAGGTCAGGTACTTTACAGTTCAACTGACACGCTTTACAAAATTACAGCTGCCGCTGAAGATGTTCTAAGCATAAAACCCAAAACACTTGCCGAAGCTGCTTTTGTAGGACACCTGATTGGAAATTTACATAGAGATATTGACATTGTTCAAGGCGAGATTATTGCCCTTTGGAATGCACCTTTGGAGCATAAACTAAACAAAGCAGAACTCAGCTTTAAACGGGAACAACGACCCTTTAACGGACGCCCAGCCGGAGAACACAGTCACTAAAAAAGATTGGAAGCCACTCTTGGGTATGAATTCTTTACTAAGTTTATTACAACTGTTTGACTCGAGCTTTCCTATTGGGGGCTTTGCGCACTCGAGTGGTCTTGAGTCTTACGCGCAAATGGATATAACGAAAGAGCAGTTAACTGAGTTACTTGAAGTGCAGCTCGAGTGTGGGTTTGGGCGGCTTGATTTGGCAGCTTGTGTGCTTGCGTTTGAGGCTGAATTGCCTGTGGAAGTTGATGATTTAGCTACGGAACTTAGCGCGTGGAAGCCTGTTAAAGGTATTCGTAGTACAAGCTTAAAATTGGGTAAGCGCTTACTTGGCTTAGCAACGCGTATTTACCCTCAAGTTGTTCATCAGTTGCTAACTGAACATAGTCTGAGTGAACCGCATCACGCTATTATTTTGGGCTTAGTTGCTAAACGTTTAGGTATAGATAAAGAAAGCTTAGTTTTAGCCTTTGCACAGTCGAGTATCACTTCGCAGTTACAAGCTGCTACACGCTGTATGCCGCTTAGCCCTGAGCAGGCACAAGAGATACTCACGTACTTGCAACCCATCATGCTTAAAGTTGTCACTCGAGTGCTTGAAGACCCAC
>CAYGTA010000086.1:0-3640 GCA_964352605.1 uncultured bacterium
ACGATTAAATCAGTTTAGTATTAGACAATAATATTTTTCTTAAAACATTAAATAAAAAGGTATGAATAAAGAATCAAAAAAACTAAAATCAACTCCAAAGAGACTCAAGTTTAGAGTGTAAATCTGTAATTGATCGTCAATTTTTAGTACTAAAAATTGACGATCAATTAGCTATAGCGAGAAGCTTATATTCCATCTAAATGCAACTAGATATAGAGCAAAATTGTATTCACAAACATTCACCTAAAATCTACATAAGTACTCGAGTGTTTGTTTAATTTTTAGAGCTTTTGTGTGTTTCTATCAGGTACGGATTGCTCGCTTTTGTGACCTTTAAAATTAGTATTTAGCTGCTTAATAGAGGTAAAATAAGCTTGTGATTAAGGTGTTTTTTGCATGTGGATAAAGGTGTGGATAAGCTGTGGATAAGCTGTGGATGATGATGTGGATAAGTAGCTCTTTAACAGGGTCTGTGGATAGCTGTGGATAAGTTGATGAGTTATCCACATGTAAAGTCGATTTATCCACAGAATTATCAACAAGCTGTTTTGCGTCACAGACAACATAAACTACGGTTTTCCACAGTTTCCACAGGCCCTACTATATATAGAGGGTTTTCTTAAAACTAATTTAGATTCCTAAAACCGATAGACTAACAACTAAGGAGAAAAGTAATGAAAGTACATGTTCCAAAGAAATATTTAGCTGACGCTTTAAGTCATGTTGAAAGAATAATTCCAAATAGAAGTAGTAATCCAAGCTTAAGTCTTTTAAGGTTAGATCTAAGCGAAAAACACTTAACGTTAAGTGGCAGCAATATGGATATTGATATGCAAGCAAGACTCTCAGCTGATACAGAAAGTGAAGGAAGTTTTTCTTTACCTGCAAGTGTTTTTAGTCAGGTTATAAAATCACTACCCGGTGAACTGGTTGAACTTTCTTTTTCAGATACAGAATTAGATATTGCTTCTGGCACGTACGGCACAAAATTACAACTTGCAAATGCGACCAGTGTTAGCCCTCTTGAATTTCCTGAAACATATGACGGTGTGATTGATGCAGGTCATTTTTCAAAAGCTTTATCTCATGTGCGATATGCTGCTGCAGTTGCTGAATATCAAGCTATATTTCGAGGTGTAAAAGTTGAATTTAATGATGACAAAACAAGAGCGGTAGCAACAGATGGTTTTAGATTGGCTTATTACAATTTACCTCTTGTGACAGGTGTTTCTGGTGATGTTGTTTTGCCAGCAAAAAGTGTTGATGAACTCACCAAACTTCTTTCTGATGGAGATACCCATATCTCGCTGGCAAATAATCAACTCTCGGTAAAGAATGGTTCTTTTAAAGCCAATATAAAACTTATGGAAGGTAATTTTCCTGATTATGAGCGGGTTATCCCCTCGAGTTTTCCTGTGTCGATTACTTTGGATGCAGATGTTCTTAAAGAAGCCGTTTCACGTGTTGCGGTTATGGCGGATAAAACGGCAAATAACAGGGTTGATTTCTTTATACAGGGAGGTAACCTACAAATTACGGCTGAAGGTAGTTACGGGCGCTCTCAGGAGGCTATAGAGGTATCTCAAGAGGGTGATGACCCTGAGATTGCGCTTGCTTACAACGCAAAGTATTTGGTTGATGCTTTAAACCCTGTAACGGGTGACTTAAGATTGTCTTTTTCCGGTACGACAAGCCCAAGTGTTATGTCTAGTTTTAAAGATCCTAATTATTTAGCTATGGTTGTTCCATTAAGAACAAGTTAATTTTATTTTTTTCGTCTCTGACAGTAAAAATAAAATACTTATCCACAAAAGTTATAGACAGCTGTGGATAAGTATTTTGCTATTACACCTACTTATGTGTAACTTATTGTAAAAGAGTAGTTTATACACATTACTTATCAACATGTTGATAAGTAATGTGTATAACTTGCTTAAAATAGGTATTTTTGTTCTGCATTTATAGTAAATACGTCATGCTGGCAAAAAATTTGGTAAAAAGCAATTATGAACCTAGTTGAAAAACTTCTAGAAACCAAAGGCGTAGGTATAGACAATCCCTCAACAAACTCGAGCTTTTCTTTAGCTGAGGCTTATAAACTTGCTCATGAGCTCAATAAATTACAGTTAGCACAGGGCAAAACCCTAGCGGGCCGAAAAATAGGTATTAGTAATCGTGCGGCTTGGCCAACCCTAGGCTTAAGCGACATTGTTTGGGGTTATGTGTACACAGATACGGTTATGCAAGCAAGCGATAACCACTTTAGCCTTTCGTTAGCAGGCTACCAGCAACCCAAACTCGAGCCTGAAATAGTGTTTGGCCTAAAAGCCCCTTTGCCTAGTAATTCTAGAAATGCAGCTGAGCTTTTAGAGAGTGTTGAGTGGATGGCACTTGGTTTTGAAGTGGTACAGTGCCCTTATCCTGACTGGAAGTTTAAGCCTGCTGATCTTGTGGCTACTTTTGGTTTTCATGGGGCTTTGATTATTGGCGATAGGGTAGAGCTAACTGCAGACATGGCTGATGCCTTTGTGTCTTGCCAAGCAAGTTTAAAACGAGACTCAGAGACCATTGAGACAGGTGCGGGAACAAATGTTGTAGATAGCCCAGCCATTGCTTTAGGTCATTTAGCTGATTTGGTTTATGCTGACTCAAATGCTTTAGCTATAGGCGAAACAGAAATCATAACAACAGGTACCCTAACAGCTGCACCCAGCATAAAAAAAGGGGAGACCTACACTGCAACAGTGACTGGTTTAGGGTTGCCAAAATTACGTTTAGAGTTAATCTAACGCTAAAAGCATTATTTTAATAAGGGTTCAGACAAAACCTTTGCTGAGGCAAGCTTTATTCTAAAAACCTCAGATAAGCCCGGTACACTCTGAACCCTAAAATCACTATTATTAGCAGG
This sequence comes from uncultured bacterium, assembly GCA_964352605.1. Lineage (GTDB taxonomy): Bacteria > Deinococcota > Deinococci > Deinococcales > Trueperaceae > JAHEBB01. The sequence continues at coordinate 2,909 of CAYGTA010000086.1, forward strand.
TTTATTGTCGTTCTGAAAGGTCTCATTCCACCAAGAAAACCCACGAACTTCAGGCCAACGACCCGACAAAAGCGCGCTCAACGCTTCATCTGCCCAATCAGAAGCCCTAAGACGAGGATGAACACTCGAGCCGAACTCCACTACAAATATTGGCTTGTCATTACTTAGGGTTTTTAATCTTGGAATGGCGTCGTCTAGTGCTTCACTAAAATCACCCCATGTTGTCTCTTTAGGTGACTGAACCCCATAAACCGATAAGCCAAACCAGTCAATGTAACTATCACCCGGATAATAAGCTTCAAAGCTATTCCAATTGTTTTCAGGCCAATCGTAGGCATTTACATGAAAAACCCAGCTAATGTTGCTTGCTCCAGCTTTTCGCATGCTGTCAATAATGTGCCTATAGGCATTCTGAAACTTTTCTGCACCGGCTTGCTTACCGTTCCAGCTTGCATTCCAAGGAAACCACTGCCCGTTTACTTCTGTGCCATATTCAACAATGATAGGTGTCTTAAACAATGCAGCTTCTCTGCCCCAAGCACTCAAGTCATTATCAAAGTCACCCTCAATAATCGCATCAAGCGTAAAAAGAGGTTCGTCAACATTGGTTTCAATAGATGAGCGCAACATAAGCCTAATATACGGAATGGCCCCAGCATCCCGAATCCAAGTAGCCGTCTCGATAGGAAAGTCTCTATTGTTATACCAATTATTAGAAAAATAGACCCACGC
>CAYGTA010000086.1:3740-13170 GCA_964352605.1 uncultured bacterium
GCAGCACCCTTACGAATTTGATCACCAGAAACAAAAAAGGCCAGCGCACCCTCTTTACTAACATCTTCACGAATACGACCCACAAAACAATCATCTTGACCACTCGAGCTAATCGCCATAGGAAAGGTATTGTTCTCACGGTCATCAACAATCTGCAAACCTTCAGCTTCAGCCAGTACAGCCCTTGCCTCAGCAACACTAACAGATCTGCTAAATTCAGCGTGAATTGCTTCAGAATGCGCTCTAAACACAGCTACACGCACACAAGTAGCACTAATTAACAAGCTCTCATCTGCCAAAATTTTACGACTTTCATTAAGAAGTTTTTGCTCTTCAACGTTATAGCCATTTTCACCAATGTCACTATCATGACTAAACAAATTAAAAGCAATCTGATGCTGAAACTTCTCAACCTTAACGTCTTCACCTGATAAAACAGCCTTACTTTGCTGCTCGAGTTCATTAATACCTGCTGCCCCAGCACCCGAAACTGCCTGATAGGTAGCAATCGTGGCTCGCTTCAAGCCAAAGGCCTTGTGAAGTGGTGCTAAAGCCATAAGCGCAATAATGGTTGAGCAATTAGGGTTAGCAATAATGCCATTATGCTTTAAAGCTGCTTCCCCATTCACTTCAGGAATAACCAAAGGGCACCGTTCATCCATACGCCAAGCACTTGTATTGTCAATAACAGCTGCACCATGCGAAGCCCATTTCCAAGCTTCGGCTTTAGATACTGTGCCACTGGCACTTGAAAAAACAATATCTGCTTCTAAATTACCGTCTTCAGGCATAGCCTTAATAACAAGGTCTTTGCCTCTAAAAGAACGCGTTTGACCTGCCGAACGCGCAGAAGCGTAAAGCGTGAGCGTCGTTAAAGGAAAGGTTCTTTCTTCAAGTAAACTCAAGAACTCTTGCCCAACTGCACCAGTGGCACCAACGATTGCTACACGCATAAAAAACTCCTTATAAGCATCTTGTAAGAGAGATGCAAGCTAAAAGTTTAGCATGCAACTGCAAAAGCCACTATTGAAGAAATAACGATAAAACAAGAAAAACAAAGCTCACTAAAAAATCATTATTGTATCAATCTATAAAAATATATCTATAAATGTATTTATAAACAAAAAATAGTTATTAACTAATTGAAAATCGCAAAAATACAAATGCAAAATTACCTAGCCAAGAGCATAAGAAAAACCCAAAAAACAAAAACACCCTAGAAAAAAACGCATAAAAGTATCTTAAAAAACAACAGAAAAAACCAAAAACTAGCAATAAACGCCAAAATGCGCTAGACTCAAACGGTCAAGCAAAGATGAAAGTCCTTGCGAAACTCGAGCTTAACGCTCGGAAATTAACATGCCAAACACCTTTTTGGTGCATGGTAGTAAGGAAACAAAGAAACATGGCAACAGGAAAAGTAAAATGGTTTAACAGTGAAAAAGGCTTCGGCTTTATAGAACAAAATGATGGCGGTGCAGACGTATTCGTTCATTTTTCAGCCATTCAAGGTGACGGTTACCGTTCACTAAACGAAGGTGACGAAGTAGAATTTAATGTTACACAAGGACAAAAAGGCCCTCAAGCTGACAATGTCACTGTAACCAACCCTGCCTCTTACTAAATAACTCAACTCAACTACTTGTACGCTCAGTCTCGGCTGAGTGTTTTTTTATGGATGAAAAAATGACTCACTATCAAAAATGGCGTTTATATGCACCCTTAGGCTTAGCCACTATCGGTTTAGGTTTAAGTCTACTAGGTCACAGCATTGGTCTAAAACTAACAAATCAAGCTTTTCTAGCTTGGTTCATCTGGGGAACTCTCAGCCTAATCATTACAAATTCAGGCATAGCCCTGATTGCTGAAGCCGTAAAACACAGACTGCACTTTGAACTAAACAAAAACTAGTAGAAACAAAAGGGCCAAGCATACCTAGCTGCACCCTTTTAACTACGCTAAACTCAACACGCATAAACCAAATATCAGGAGTTCACTTGCTTACCTTTTGGATAATCTTCCACCTACTCATTTTTGTCTTTCTCGCTATAGACCTAGGCGTATTCAACCGAAAAGCACACACTATAAGCGTAAAAGAAGCCGCCATAGCCAGTAGTATATGGATAAGCCTAGCACTCCTATTTAACATTGCCATTTACCAATTCATGGGACCCGCAAAAGCCGTTGAGTTTCTAACAGGTTACTTAATTGAATACTCTTTATCAGTAGATAACATCTTTGTTTTTGTACTCATCTTTTCTGCCTTTGCCGTACCCAGCCAGTACCAGCACAAAGTCCTCTTCTGGGGTATCTTAACAGCCCTAATTTTGCGAGGTAGCCTAATTCTTATAGGCGCTGCCTTAGTAAGCCAATTCAAATGGATACTGCTTATTTTTGGCGCCTTCTTAATTTTTGCAGGCATAAAAATGCTTAAGGGAGATGATGACGAAATAGACTTAGAAACTAACTGGGTCTTAAAACTCATACGAAAATTCATACCCATAAGCAAAGATTACAAAGCTGCACAGTTCTTCACAAAAGAAAAGGGCGTAGCCATGGCAACCCCCTTATTTATGGTTTTACTTCTAGTAGAAGTCACCGACGTTATATTTGCAGTTGACAGCATCCCAGCTATATTTTCAATCACTCAAGACCCCTTTATTGTTTACACCAGCAATGTTTTCGCCATACTAGGCTTAAGAAGTCTCTATTTTTTACTTGCAAATATAGTAGAAAAATTTGTTTTTTTACGCTACGGATTGGCCGTTATCTTAAGCTTTGTAGGTATAAAACTACTTTTGCAAGAAATTTATCATGTACCAACCCTTTTCAGTTTAGCCGTAATACTCTTTGCCTTAGAAATAAGCATTATAGCCTCGCTTATTTACAATGACAGACAAGAAAAAAAGATAATATAGCAGTCCTCAAGTTAAACAGACCTTCAACTTAGCAGATTTGTTTTACTCACCTAGTTTGGCATTCAAACCGCTACAGCCGTTTAATTGCATTTCCAATAACTATTGCAGCATTAACTTTTCGTACTCATTCTTAATCCCCTAAAATCTTCTCCTAATGGTCGGAACAGTCCCAAAGGGACAACTACCTTAATAAAGGAGCAAAAGCCAAAAGCCTTTTTGGTGCAAGCTTTTCTGGAAATGCGATAAATACCAAAGGCTATACCCTAAGATAAACCAAAAAATTTACATAAAATTGCCAAAAGGTCAAAACATGTGCTAGTATCACAAGGCTGTACTCAACGTAGAAACACTAAAAACAAAAAATCAACTATCACAAACAAGATAGTTTAAAACGCTTAAGGAGAACCCAGAAAGATGGCAAGAAACAAATCAGCAATGAAATACCTGCGCCAATCAGAAAAATCGCGCCAAGCTAACCGTGCCCGAAAAAGCATGATTCGCACCTTCACCAAAAAAGCAATTGTCTCAGCAGAAGCAAAAGACGCAGACGCAGCAGCCAAATACCAAAAAGTTGTACAAAGCCTAATCGACCGCGCTGCCAAAGGCTCAACCCTACACAAAAACACAGCAGCACGCAAAAAATCACGCTTATCAAAACGCATTAAAAGCCTACAAGCTTAAAAACAAACCAAACCAAAAAGAAGCTCGAGTATTAATACTCGAGCTTCTTTTATAGACGCTTGAAATACTTAGGGCTGCAAACGACTACCATCTCTCGGAAATGCTCTTGCAAAACGCACATTAGCAATACCTAAAAGCAACGCCGTAATACGCTCAGCCCCAATAGCAAAGCCACCATGGGGCGGCATGCCATGCTTAAACACCTCTAAATAACCACTAAACGCTGACACATCCATCTTACGATTCTTAAGTTCCTGCACCAAAACATCATGCTCATGAACACGCTGACCCCCACTGGTAATCTCAACACCCCTAAAAATAAGATCAAGTCCCCTCGTTAAACCATCATCCGTCGGGTAAGTATAAAAAGGCCTTGCCGCCTGAGGATAATGCGTCACAAACACAAAATCACTATCATGCTCCTCTTTAGCCCAACGACTAATCAAACGCTCCGCCTCAGGATCTAAATCTTTACCCCCCGTCTCATGACCATAGCTATCCTTAACAATCTGACGAGCCTCCAAAAGAGGAATACGAGGAAACGCTACCGAAGTATTAGGCTTCTCAGCACCCATAAGCGCAAGCTCAGCCGCACAAGACTCAGCAACAGTATCCATCATGCTCTTAACAAGCGCCTCCTCAAGATCCATAACATCACTATCACTATCAATAAACCCCATCTCAACATCCAGTGACAAATACTCACTCAAATGCCTAGACGTATGACTCTGCTCAGCACGATACACAGGCGCAGTCTCAAAAACACGCTCCAAAACCCCTACCATAATCTGCTTATAAAGCTGAGGACTCTGCGCAAGATAAGCACGCTTACCGTAATAATCCACCTCAAACAAATTAGCGCCACCCTCAGCACCCGCAGCCACCAACTTAGGCGTAAAAATCTCAGTAAAGCCATCCCGAGTCAAAAAATCACGAAACGCAGCTACCAAAGCAGCCTGCACTTTCATAGTTGCCTGCGCCTTTAACCCCCGAAGCGAAACATGCCGATACTCCAACAACGTCTCAGGATTCGCATGCCAATCTTCCTTAGAAATCTCAATCGGAGAAGGCTGCGTAGCCTCAGACAAAATAAGCAACTCAGTTGCCTGAATCTCTAAACCACCAGGTGCCTTCTTAGCTTCAACAACCGTACCCTTAACCGAAACACAACTCTCATGCAAAGGAATATCTGTCTTATGAAAAACACACTGAACAATGCCAGACTTATCTCTCAAGATAAGAAAACTAATACCCCCCATTTGCCTACGATTATGAACCCAACCCTTAAGGCTAACCTCAGAACCCACCTTAGAAACCAACTCAGAAACCAACACTCGAGCCATACAAAAACTCCTAAACGCAACAAAAAACCCCAAGCTTAAAAGCTCGGGGTGAGTACGCATCATTTTAAAGAACGCTACAACCCGAGCCTCAAATTAAAATTATCTTCCCTGAGTTGATTAAACACATTCATCACTGCGCAGGATAATAGCAAGCTAAGTAAGCTTAAGTCAATTAAAAAGATTGAACACTAAGTGTTTTTGTACAGGCTGAGGTTAAACTTAGCCTAATGAATATTAGTTATTCAAGTGATCTTAGGCCAAGTTTATTTCCCTCTGTATCCATAAAATAAGCAGCAAAACCATAGTCACCTAAAGATGTTTTAGGTAAAACGACTTGCCCTCCAGCTGCCTCAACACGGTTGAGAATGATATTCAGATCTTCACCCCCATCTAAATAAACCATAGTGCCTTCTTGAGACGGCTTATATCCAAATTGAGGATTTGCTACAAGTTGACCGCCTACGCCACCATAGTCAGGTAAATGACCTACCCAACCATTGTTTATATTTATAAGGTTTATCTCGTAATCTAAAATCTTACTATAGAACTTAGCTGCTCTTTGGATGTCAATAACAGGAATTTCAAACCAACTAATTGCGTTGCGTGCTTTCATGCTTGCCTCCTAAAACATAAGCTATCTGACCACCTAAAAGATGAGCTGGTAGTAGTAAAAGTAGAAATACTACGTGATACCAAAGGGGTACTGTTTCAAACAGTAAAATACTTACGAGTACAGCAACTAAAACTTGTATCAACCCTAAAATCCAAGCAGCTTTCAAATGATTACTTAGTTTTACACTTAAGTAGCCAGCAAGAACAGAAAAGAAAAAAGTGTTTACAAGCCCTATCATTAGAGGAAAAAGGGTAATTGTACTGCCTTCCACTGTGTACCAAGCTGGAAATGCTTGTTGAAGTAAAGTATTACTACTAAGCCAAAGCACCGTCCAAACAAAAAACCCTAATGCCACAGCTTTGACTATTTTCAACATAAATATGCTCTTTTAGATGAATAAACCATAACCATAGTTTTAATGCTAAGCTTTTCGAAATGAAAGATGCTTTTTTGAAAAGGGATTGGCTAGTCGTTAGTGATGAAAAGATTGCAGATACACTAACGCATCCTGAAAAATATTTTTACTTAATACCTTTCATGCGAGGCGAAAAAACCCTAACAGAAGCAGCAAATGAGTTAAGCATAAAACCAAACATGCTCTTTTATCAGCTAAAACGCCTTGAAAAGCTAGGCCTCATATACTTGGTACGAACTGAAAAACGAAAAGGAAGAGCCAGCAAAGTCTATAAAGCCAGTGCAAAACGTTTCATCATTCCTTTTAAAAGTACCTCAGCAGAAACAATGGAAGCCATAATGTACAGAATGCGTGAACCCGCAGACAAAAAAATAGTAGAACGCTACTTAAAAACCATGGACCAATACACAGAAAACTTCGGCCTATGGCTATCCCTTTCAGAAAACAACCTCATAGACATGATCTATGCACCCATTATTTCAGACCAATGGCTAAGCAACACAGAACTCCTAAAGCCTGATTTCCCAGCGCTATTCTCAAAATATGCCAAACTAGAACTCGAGCCTGACGTAGCAAAATCACTGCAGCATGACTTAATTAAAGCATTTGAAAAAGCCCACTCGAGTGCTACTTCTAAAGGTAAAAGTTATTTACTGAATTTATCTATTGTGCCTTTGGATGATTGAGGTCTTGGTAGAAAATCACTTCCATTTTTTAGGTAATTGCCACCAGTCAGGTTCAAAAATAACAAATACGGTTACAACTTCTAAACGACCTGCGTACATTATAAAAGTTAGTAGTAGTTTGCTTACTGCCGGCAATTCTGCAAAGTTTGCCATGGGGCCAACGGCAGCTAAACCCGGGCCTACATTACCTAGGCAAGCTATAGCTGCTGTAAAAGCAGTAATAAAATCTGCACCAAAGACTATTAAAAGCATGGTGCTTATGGCAAATAAACCAATGTATATGGTTATGAAGCTAGCAACAGAACGAAAGATTTCTTCGGGTACAACACGGTTACCGAGTCTTGCCGGAAATATGCCTCTAGGGTGGAGGGTGCGTCTTAGTTCACGGCGGGTGTTTTGAATAATCATGAGCCAGCGAACTACTTTTATGCCGCCCCCTGCGCTACCTGCGCTGCCACCTATGAACATGAGTACCACGAGTAGCATTTGGGCTGTGGGTGACCAGGTTATAAAGTCAGCAGATGCGTAACCTGTGGTGGTTAGTATGCTTAAGGATTGAAAGAAACCGTGCCTGAGGGCTTCTGGTAGTGAGTATTGATTTAGGGTAGATAGGGTTAAAAGGAGGGCTGCTGTTACGGCTATGCCTATGTAGACTCTAAACTCAATATCTCTCAAAAGGCTTTTGGGTCGACCTGAGAAGGCTTTATAAAGGAGTGCGAAGTTAGCACCTGCAAAGGTCATAAAGATAATGCTTATCCAACTTAAAATAGCTGAGAAGCCTTCGAAACTGCGTCCTTCAGGGCTAAAGCCGCCAGCAGCTAGTGTGGTTAAGGCGTGATTGAGTGCGTTGTAGGGTGTCATGCCGAATAGCCAGTACAAAAGAAAGCAAGCTAGCGTTAAAGCAATGTAAACATAAAGTACAGCGCTTGCTGTGTGGCGCAAACGAGGGGTTAGTTTTTCTTCTGTTGGACCGGGAGCTTCTGCAAAGAATAACTGTCTACCTGCAATGGCTAGTTGGGGGAGTACGGCAATAAACAAAACAATAATGCCGACACCGCCAAACCACTGGGTTAAAGAGCGCCATAAAAAAAGGCTTTTAGGAATAACTGAAAAGTCTGCTATAGCAGTTGCACCTGTAGTGGTAAAGCCACTCATGGATTCAAAAAGAGCATTAACAGGGCTTTGATAACCCGACAAAAAATAAGGGATAGCACCAATAATAGGTACAACAAGCCAAAGTAAAAGAACCCCAATAAGGGCTTCTCTTCTAGAAGGATTGGTATTTCTTTTACCTAATTTGCTTAGTAACAAGCCTGTGACGACTGCAATAAGGGCTGCACTTAAAAACCCAGTTATGCTTTCTTGTAAAAAGAAAGCATAAAGGCTAAATAAAAGCATGACTAAAGAAAGCCCTATGAGGCTTACACCAAGCACATAGGGTACAAATCGCCCTCGCATGGCGCAAGCTTACGCTGAATTGCAGTTTCAAACGCAATGACAAACGTCACTTGGCTAGCTAGTTTTTGCTTAAAAGCCCAATTTGGGTTCTTAATTGTGATAAAACCATAGCTATGCTTTACGATTACGCAGTCATAGGAAAAGGCTTATTTGGTAGTGCTGCAGCCAAATATTTAAGTCAAAAGGGTAGCACTATTGTCATAGGGCCAAATGAGCCTGAAGCTATAGAAACACATAGAGGTATTTTTGCTAGTCACTACGACCAAGGTCGTTTAACTAGAGAAATAGCCAGTGACGAAATATGGGCAGAGCTAGCCAAACGCTCAATAAACATATATGAAGACTTAGAAAAACAATCAGGCATAAACTTCTACAATCCTGTTGGCTGTACCTACATTGGTAAAAGTGAAGATTTAACTAGGTATAAAGGTGTTGCAAAAGCTCGAGCTGTGACTCATGATTTTTTTGAGCTTGCTGCTGGTTTGCAAGCTAAGTTTCCTTTTTTCTCTTCATTTGAGGGTTTTTCAGCTATTTCTGAGCCCTCTCCTGCTGGTTATATTAATCCGCGTGAGCTGATTGCTGCGCAGCTTGAGGTGGCTAAGCAACATGGTGCTGAGATTGTTAATGAAACGGTTTTGGAACTAAAAGTTCAGTCGGCTAAGGTGCGTATTAGTACAGGTAATGAGAATATGTTTAGTGCTAAGCGGGTGCTTTTAGCTACGGGCGCCTACATGAACGCGTTTAGTGTTTTAGAGGAGCAGGTTGAACTGCGTGTTAAAACAGAAACCGTTTTGTATGCAGAAGTTTCTGAAGATGAAGTAGCACGCTTAACAGGCATGCCGAGTACTATTTTTGATACAAAAATTAAGTATTTGGATGATTTTTATTTACTACCCCCCATTAAGTACCCGGATGGTAAATACTATGTGAAGCTTGGTTCTAATACGGCTGCAGATACAACCCTTATGACCAGTCGAGATATGGCTGACTGGATGCGTAAAGGGAAAAGTGACTTATTTAAAGATAATTATATTGAGGTTCTTAATTATATTCTGCCTGACTTAAAGGTTGAAAGCTATAAAACAGGGCGTTGTTTAGTGACTTACACGAGTCACGGGAAACCTTATATAGACGCTATTGTGCCAACCAAACTTTATGTTGCAACAGGGGGTAATGGTTCTGGTGCAAAGAGTAGTGATGCCATAGGGCATTTGGCTGCAAAACTTGTGCAGAAAAACAAATGGGATGATGTGCTTGATAAAGATGTGTTTGCTGTTAGTTTGAGGAAATAAGTTTCTCTAAGGTTTATTTTTTGT
>CAYGTA010000087.1:0-13074 GCA_964352605.1 uncultured bacterium
TTAAAAAGTCAACCTAAGCAGTTGATCTCTAAAACTTCTCATATAAAAAATAATAAACAATTTCATGTCACTCTACTTTTCCAACTAATGGCTTAACAAATTTCTCTTCAATAGTAAATCGATGACATGTATCTTAATAGAGGCAAATATTGTTTTTGGCCACAACAATCACAACTTCATTCTGGCTATACTGGTTCGTGCTTTCCATCGGGGACCTAATTGACCAGCGCTATCTCATTACAGATCATCTTGGACAAGGCGGAATGGCGCATGTCTACAAAGCCCAAGATCAACACCTTGAACGCAACGTAGCCTTAAAGCTGCTCAGACCCCACCTAACAGACACAGACAAAGAGCGCTTTCGCAGAGAAATAAAAACCTTAGCAAGCTTAAATCACCCTGGCATTGCCACCATTTATGATCTAGGGCGTGACGAACACATTTACTTCACCATGGAATTAGTAGAAGGTGGCTTGTTTACCGACTTAGGTCCTTATGATAATGAGCCCTCATCTTTTTTAGCCTTTATACGCGCTGCCATCACGGTAGCAGAAGCCCTTATTTATGTACACAAACAAGGCATTGTTCACCGTGATTTAACACCAAGAAACATTCTACTTAGCACTCAAGGACAACCCAAAGTTATGGATTTTGGTCTGGTACAGCTAGCAGAAACCACAAGAGAATTAACTCGAACAGGACTTACCTTAGGTACACCTCAATATATGGCGCCTGAGCAAGCCAAAGGGGAGTTAACCGGTGCCCACACTGACCTCTACGCCTTTGGTGCTGTTTTGTACAAAGCAAGTACAGGCGCCAATCCATTTGACGCAGAAAATGATCAGGCCATCTTATACCAACATGTATATGGTGATCTTATTCCAATCAGAGACCTAAACCCCCTAGTACCTGCCGCTTTAGAGCAGCTCATTCACAGCTTGTTAGCCAAAACCCCTCAAGCTCGACCAAGTTCTGGCATTCAAGTAAGTGAGCAACTCAGAAGCATATTAATTAGTGAAAGCAACCTACATAGTCGACAACGCTTAGCAAGCCCTAGCCAAACAGGCTATTACAGTTCGGGACCAAATGCAAAAGAGCTCAAAGTTGCTTGGCAAGAAAGCTTACCAGAAGGCCCTCAATGGCCATCTTCTATGATGGCTGCTGACGGCTTTTTATTTTTAGGATTACGAAGCGAAGAAATACAAGTCAGGCACCCTGCTAACGGAAGTTTATACAGCAGCTTTGAAGCAGATGACGAAGTCAACTTAGCTCCCTTATTACACAACAAAAACTTACTTTTCATAAGCCGTAACGGTAAGCTCAGTTCAATATCTTGGCCAGACGGCAAAAAATTATGGGAAATAAAAAACCAAGCTATATCAGGCATGATTCCAGTTGGTAAAGATATTATTCTGAGCAGTCGTCAAAATAAGCTTGCCAAAATAAATGAGCAAGGCAAAAAGCAATGGCTTTACCAAACAGAAAGCCCCGTAAACACCCAAGCGATTGTTCACAAACTACAAGCATTTTGCGTAACACAAGAAGGCTGGATACATGCACTGGACGCCGTAACAGGAGCGGCAAAATATAAAATACAAGTAGGCGACATAGCAGCAACCCCAAGTGCTTATGACAACCTACTATTCTTACCAGAAAGAAATGGCAGCACCCACGCCTTTGACTTACAAACCAAAACTGTACTCTGGACGTTTGACTTAGAAACCGAACTTTGGGCATCACCCGTAGCATGGAAAGACCAAGTTTATTTGGTTGGTTGGAACGGCGTCTTATATTGCCTAAATGCAAGAACAGGTAACGAAATATGGGCACAACAAGTCACAAGTAACGTTACCGCAAGCCCAATCATTGCAAACTCGAGTATTTACCTTACAACTGAGCAGGGTGAGCTGTTTGCGTTTGATTGTTTTAGTGGCAAACGCCTTTTTTATGATAAGCTAAGCAGCTCGGCTATTCAGGCGAGCCCCCTCATTTTTAATAAGCAGCTTGTCGTTGCGGCATTAGACGGCACACTAAAATCCTACTCGAGTGACTAATTAAACATTGCGCTTCATGAATACTAAAAACATTGGTCACTTAACAAGCAATGAGAAAGAAATACGTCATGATAGATAGAATGTCTAAAGAGAAGATTGTTCAGACAATAAGATCGCTTTTAGCAAGAGCGAGTAGTGAAAATAATAATAATGAACATGAGCGTAGTAATGCCATGCGGCATGCGCATAGACTCATGGAAGAACACGCGCTTTCCATGCTTGAAGTTACCCAAGAAGAACTGGGGGCTATTGAGCGTGAAAGCATGAATATTGGAATTAGCAATTGGAAACGTAGTGTGGTTGGCCTTATAGCCTCTCTATATGGTTGCGCAGTTTGCTGGCCCAGTAACAAAGAGTCTAAAGGTTACGGAGACCTTTATATTTACGGTCGAGATAGTAACCGTAGTACGGTTCAACTTATTAGTGAATTTGTTATTCAAAGTATTGAGAACGAGTGGCAAGCTTACAAAAAACGAACACGCCGGCAAGATATTGACAAGAACTCATTTTGTGTAGGTGCACTGTACGGGGTACGTGACACCATTATTGAGCTGAAAAAAGCGCGCGAAGAACATGCAGCAAATGAAAGTGGCACTGCCTTAGCCTTGCTCAACAAATACAGTGAGTGGCAACTTGAAGCCAAGGAAGCCATGAATGTAAAAGACTTCGTACAGCCTCCCACTGAAGTCAAAGACTTCAGGGAAGCTATGTACGGTCGCTCTATTGGAAAAAAATTAAGACTCGAGCCTCATTTAGAAAACAGTCATGATTAAGTTTGTTTATTAATGACGGCTGTTAAGCCTTGTTCGTTAAAAACAGTCTGAATTTCTTTAGCTTTTTCTTCACTAATACCTTTTGTAATTACGCCTGGCGCTCTTTCAAGCATTTCTTGAGTTTTTTCTGGCGTCATATTTAGCGTAGAAGCAATGGCATCAATTGCATCTGCATTTCCTTCAAATTCACCAAGCAGCTCAAGTACAAACGTTTCAACTTCTTCTGAACTGACCGCTTCAACTTCAGCTACTCCTGTAACTTCAGAGGCTACTTCAACTTCAGAGACTATTTGGGTGTCAGCATCAACGCTTTCAGCTTCAGCTGCCACCTCCCCTTCAGAAACTACTTCGGCTACAGGACTAAGCACTTCAGCTTCGCCACTAGCTTCTTCTTGAACGTCACTGGCTACAGGTGTTACAACCTCATCAGCATCAAGCTCAGTAGCCGCAATCTCATCTGTTAAACGAGGCTGCCCTATAAACTCGAGTTCTGCTTGTACATCCGCAAGTCTTTTTTGTAAGTTTTCTTCACCTACTAGCTTGTAAGCACCTTTTTCAAGATGTTCGTAAACAGCTTTGTAACTTTGCGTCATTTGATTTACCAGCGAAGCAGTTTCAACAAAATGATCACTCACTTCTTCTTTAAAGCTATCTAATTCTTGTTCTTGATCTTGAATTTTTGATTCTAAGCCTTCTACTTTTTCTGCTTTTTCCAAGCTGCTTTTTACTCGAAACCGTAAAAACAACATACCAATGCCCAAACCTACAATAAAAGTAAGTGCAAAATATACAATTAACGTTATATTCATTTAAAAACCCTTCATTAGCGAGTAGCTCAAAAAGCCACTATACCTTTTATCTATTATTGGGGAGGAAAGCACCAGATGGCATTTATTTAAGGGTGACTATTCTTGAACCCAAATCTGCATAAGTTTATCAAATTTTTTTGCCTATAAATACCTTTTTAAAAACGCAAAAACACTAAGTTCTATAGTAGATTTACTTTAACCAAGACGTATAGATAAGGAACTTATGTCCGCTTACAATGCTGTTCATCTAAACACTATCAAAGATACTCATCTTTCCCTTCATTACTCTGCCTACCACCAAAGAAGAGCAAGGCAAGTTCACAGCTTCTTAGCAGAACTGCACAAAGCAAGCAACCAAGCTTTAAATCAAAACAGCAAGCTCGAGCTTCTTGTTTTAAGTCGAAGTGATTGGCTAAAACTAAGCAGCAGTGTTTACGGCATTGCACATTTTCGTAAAAAGAAAGCGCGCTCTGAACTGCTACTAGCTGCAGATTATCCTGCTAGGCTTTTGCATCAGTTAGATACCGTGTTTTTAGAAGCTTCTTTTAGGATGCCTAGTGACATCACTGAATTACTAAATCTTCTACTTGGTTTTGAGTGGGCCGCAGCTTACCTGAAACAACTTGATCTATTACCAAGTGAAAGCAAACAAAGTCTAGTTAAAGTTACAAACCTGTATCTTTTAGCATTAGAGAGTGCAGGTTGGTCACTCAAAGAACGCTTAGAGGCATGGTTCTTAGCTAAAGAAAAACTAGCTCTTTTTGAAGATGAGCTTGACGCACGCAATTTAAAGTTAGCTTTACAATCACCTAAATCTCAAAAAAGCTTAAAACAGAGATATCTGGCTTATGCATGGGCTTTTTCAGAATCATCTTCATCTCCAAGTTCTTGGGATGACTTTGCCATCTTTTGATTCAAATCATCATAAAGCTGCAAATGCACCTGACGTAACTCCACACGCTTATCTGCCTGAGATAACTCTATCCACTCATCTGCCAAATTAAGCTGCGTTAAAGCTTTATCAAAATCTTCATAAGTCAACGCAGCCTGCGCAAACGCCAACGCAGCCTCCGCCAACAAAGACCCTGAAAGCTCGAGCTTTAAACACTCTTCAAAATAAACATAGGCTTGCTGTATATCTTGTTCACTCACAGCCAAATCTGCTGCTGATAAGTAATGCGGGTAGGCGGCCTCATGAGATTTACCTTCCTTAAAATGCAAGCCAATCAGGGCAGATAGACCTAAAGGCGCATACGTTTCAAGCCATGTTGCTATTTTTAGATGAAGCAAAGGCCGCTCACTAAAAGGAATCATGCGAAGAACAGCACGTCTCAGAAGTTCACTCTGAAAACGGTACTCATTTTCACCTTCAATATCAGACGCCCCCTCTTTAACTAGCAGTTCACTCTCCATAACTTCAGCCAAAACCATAGCGCCTTGCGTGTCAGCCAAACTTAATACCAGACTTTCCCAAGAGCGCTCACCTGTTAAAGCCGCGTAAGCCAAAAGCTGCCTAGCACCTTTAGATAGCATGTCAAGACGAGCCTGAAGTAAAGACGCTAAAGAACCCGAAAACGAACTTTGCGGCGTAATAGAAAGCGCACGACCTAACTCAAGAATGTTAGCAGGTACACCCCCCACCTGAAAAACAAGCGAATTGGTAGCCACCTTCAAAATAGGATTTGCCAGTTGATCAATAAGCTCACGACTCTCCTCAAGACTCAAAGGTGGAAGCTCGAGTTCTAAAGATGCTGCCGATTTAGTAGCTGATCTGCTTGT
This sequence comes from uncultured bacterium, assembly GCA_964352605.1. Taxonomy (GTDB): domain Bacteria; phylum Deinococcota; class Deinococci; order Deinococcales; family Trueperaceae; genus JAHEBB01. The sequence goes on from CAYGTA010000087.1 coordinate 5,416, forward strand.
TCTTAAGACAAAAAGAGGCGCATCTTCTGACTGCAGTAAATCTAAAAACTGTCCAAACGAGGACCCTTGAGAACTATGTTCAACTACCAAAACAATACCAGCATAAGCTTTTCCTTTGCGGCTAAGGGCTTTTAAAAAATCACGCCATGCTAAAAAGGTTCTATCAACGCCACGCCTCTCTAAACGGCGCCACGGCTTACTTTGTGCAAGACCTACACTACCCAAAATATAATTCGGCCAGCGTGGTTCTCCGGGCAAATAAATGTCTAACTGAGCACGTAATTCTTGAAGCCAGTTTCTCGAGTCTTCATCTTCAAGATCAAAAATTTGTTTCACCAGCTGTCGCCACATAGCGCTGGTGTCTAGCGACTGCTCCTCCAGCCAAACCCACTTGATATCTTCTTCTTTTATGTCTTTAAGGAACTCTCGAGCTAATCTTGTCTTACCAATTCCCGCATCCCCTGTTAACCAGACTGTTCTAGACTTTCGGCTTTGTAAAACCTCTTCAAAACTACGCTTTAAGTCTTGCAGCAAAGACTCTCGACCTACAAAGCTCAATTTTGAATACGGATCATCTTCTTTCTCTTCACTAAAAGCAACTAGCTTGTAAACTTCAGTAATATTAGGAAAACCCTGCAAAGAAACAGGTGATACCGTTTCATACGTCATGCAATGACGAGTTGCCTTAAGCGTTTCAGGCCCCACAAACACTTGCCCCGGCACAGCCGCACTCTCTAAACGAGCCGCTAAATTAACGGCACTGCCCATAACCGTATAATCTCTCACCCGACCTGAACCAATCGCACCCGCAATAACCACACCCGTATTTACACCCGCCCGCCCCTTAAGCGTAAAGCCTTTAGTCCTACCAACATTTTCAATCGCTCTTAACGCAGCAGCTGCCGCCTTAACAGCCCTCTCAGGATCATCTGGATGAGAATGCGGCGCGCCAAACAAAGCAATCAGACCATCCCCCTGAAAAGCATCAACATAACCGTCATAATCTTCAATAACGCCAGCAACAACAGTAAGAACCTCATCTGCCAAATCACGCAATTGCTCAGGGTCAAACTCACGCGTCAAACTACTAAAACCACTCAAATCAACAAAAACAACACTTACATTACGTCGTTCACGCGTTAACGAATGCGTCTGCAAAGGACTACCACAATGCCCGCAATACCGCATATTCTCGGCATTTTGAACAGCACAACTTGGACATCTCACAAGTTCAAAGTATAAATCTCCAAACAAAGTCTGTCTGTTGTTTCGTTCAAACGTAACACTCGAGCTTCTTAACTGTGAAGATTTTCAGAGACAAAGCTGATTAAGCTAAGCACGCATGCAAGTTGCTAGACTTGCACCATGAATATTATTGAAACCCCTAGACTTTTACTGAGAAGATTCAAAGAAGAGGACTTAGCTGCATTTATAAATTATAGGTCTGACCCTAGCGTAGCCGAGTATCAATCTTGGGATGCACCTTACCTCCCAGAAAAAGCTATTGACTTTTGGAATGATCAGAAGGACCTAAAAGAAGATCTGCCCAATACATGGCAGCAAATAGCTATTGAACTAAAACAAACAAAGCACCTAATTGGTGACTGTGCTGTGCACACACTTGAAGATACTAGGCAAATTGAAATTGGTTACACCCTAGCAAGCCAGTTTCAAAAGAACGGCTACATGACTGAGGCTCTCAGCGCTTTAGTAAATCATCTTTTTGCTAAAGATAAACACCGCATTTTTGCGCAGCTAGATGTAAAGAATGATCGCTCAGCTATGCTTTTAAAACGACTAGGCTTTCGGAAAGAAGGTGAATTTATAGAAGATATGTGGTTTAAAGGACGCTGGTCAAGCACTCTGCAATACGCCATCTTAAAAACAGAATGGTTAAAACAGCAAAGAACATTGTGATTTAGAGAAATATTTTATGCCTGAAAGCCCTCTAAGAAGAGTATAGTCAAATTAAGGATGCACAAACCGTGCAAACAAAAACTTTTCGGAGGCTTAAAATAATGAAACGAATCTCAACTCTTTTGACCACAGCTGCCTTAGCAGTCGTTCTTTCTGCATGCGGTGTCTTAAACGCATTTGTACCAGAGGTAGATATAGCTGAAGGCGCATTTGGCCTTGGTGGCGCAACAGGTACAGAACTTAGCCCAGCCAGCTTTGTTGATAGTGGCGCTGCCCTAACAACCTTAGCGGCAACTGCAACTTTTAGCATAAACGAAACCTTTGAAGATATTGATCAAGCAGACGCTGAAGGCACAACCATTAAAGGTTTAGACACTCTAAAAACAACGTTTGGTGTTGCAACTTATGCCAATGATGTTGCATTTAAACTAACGCAACCAAGCAGTGGCAGTTATCCGGCAACCTTAAACCTAACAGGCTTTAGTTTAAACTTTAAATTATCTGACAGTGCAAACACTCTAGAAACTCCTATTGCTGGTATACCTACTACTGCTCCTTTAGCAGTCACCTTAAGCAAAGAAGCTAGCTGCGCTGACACAGCAGCAGAATGTGGTTACACTGTATCTGCCGCAGACAAAGCTACTTTACAAGCACTCTTTGCGATTGCTATTGACGGCAATATAGCTAAATCAGTTGGCGACATCGTTTTAGCTGGCGGCACAAACACACTCGAGCTAACGCTTGGCGTGAGCGTAAGCAATGCAGCTAGTGAACTTGAGGGTGCAACAGCCGTGTTCAAACTAGGCGAATACGAAACCAAAGTAAAACCCGTTATCTTCTAAAACAACATAATCTATAAAAAGGAAGCTCGAGTTTTTAAACTCGAGCTTCCTTTTTTTCTTAACTGAGTAGTTTTTCCATTTTAGGGTCATAAAGCGGTTCACTTACAACAGTTGCTGGGTAACGCTGATCTAGATACTCGAGTTCTAGCTTTGTGCCTACTTCTGCGTGTTCTATAGGCAAGTAAGCGTAGCAGAGGTTTTTGCCTATGCTGTAGGCTGTGTTTCCGCTACTAATGTGCCCTATGCACTTACCCTTTGCATAGATCGCTTCATAGCCAAGAGCTATGCCGCCTTCATCTAAGGTGATAGCGCATAGTTTTTTCTTAAGGGGTTTTGCTTTTAAGACAGCGCAGGCATCTCGCCCTATAAAGTTACCTTTCTTGAGTTTAACCGTCCAGCCTAAACCTGCTTCATAAGGGTTATATTCAGTGTATATGTCTGTACCCCAAGCACGGTAACCTTTTTCTAAACGCAGAGAATCAAAAGCGCCTTGACCTGCCGCTATCATGCCAAAAGCTTTACCTGCTGCCCATAACTCATCCCAAACGTTTAAAGCAGCATCAAAAGGAAAGTGCAACTCCCAACCCAGTTCACCAGCGTAACTAACTCTTAAAGCCAACACTCGAGTCATGCCTATGTCAATCCATTGGGCGGTAAAGTAAGGGAAAGAGCTCGAGCTTAGGTCTGCGGTTGTTACTTTTTCGAGTACGTTTCTTGCGTTTGGCCCCCATAGACCAACCGCAGTGTAGGCGTTTGAAATATCGTTTATGCTTACGCTTTTACCTGCTGCGTTGCTTTTAATCCAGTCTCGATCTAAAGGTAAGGTGCCTTCACCCACAAACATCCAGTAACTGTTTTCTTCCATGCGGCAGACAGCTAAATCTCGCTTTATGCCACCTTCGGGTGTAAGCATGCAAGTGTAAACCACTTTGCCTATTTCGGTTTTTGTTTTGTTACTACATAAGTAGTCAACATACGCGGTAGCAGCTTCACCTTTAATTTCAATTATGGATAAGCCGGTTAGGTCATAAAGGGCTACATTGCTGCGCGTTTCTAGGTGTTCTACTCCTTGTATGGGTGACCAGAATTCGGCTTCCCAGCCTGTTCTTTCAGGAATCTGATCTTTGTACTTTTTGAGCAGAGCTGCATTTGCCTCGTACCAGTTTGGTAATTCAATACCCGCAAAAACAGTGTAGTTTGCGTTTAGCTCTTTATGGCGTATATCAAATGGGCTTAAACGGACATTGCGAGGCTCAGTAAGGGCTTGCTTTGGATGAATGACATCGTAGATTTCACGGTAATTTTTAGCTGTAACGACACTAACGAACTTATCTGTGGTTTGAAAATCATGAAAGCGCCGTACGTTTACTTGCCGCATATCCCACTCTGTTTTGCCTTCCGTCATCCATTCAGCAATGCATTTACCAACGCCCGGACCGTGAGTTAACCATGAGCCTACTGCAGTCCAGAAGCCTTTCACCTGACTTTCGCCCATAATGGGATAGCCGTCTACAGGAAAGGCAAAAATGCCATTAAAGGGCTCGTGAAGTGCTTTGCCTTTTAAGACTGGCATAACGGTTTCAGCTAGATTTTGTGCGTCGCCATGGTAATCATCTGGCGTAAAAGCATGAATGGCAGTTCGGCTCATATCTTCATTCAAAAACCGTGGGCTAACGGCGTGCGCAGGATGATGATAGCTACCTATGCCATAACGATTATGATGCTGCCGAAAATACATGACTGCATCTAAGTCTCTGGTAGTAGGAATGGTGACTTCTTGCTTTGGATCTTGAGTATCAATATGTGAAAGTTCAGCTAAAGGCTCAGTTTGCATATACTGATGCTCAAAAGGCATAAGTGGTAAATGAACCCCAAATTTTTCTGACATGGCAGGCGACCAAATATTACTTGCAAGCACCACATGCTCACATTCAATCCGAGGCAGTTCTGGATTGCTGGTTAATACTGCTTTAATGCGCCCAGACGCAATCTCAAAATCAATAACGGGTGAATCACCCACAAACTGAGCTGTTGTCATATCAGCAACATTCCGCTGTAACAAAGCACTCGCTCGAGCGCCTCGAACTATAGCGCCTAAAGGAATAAATAAACTACCCGAAATGGCCTCAGGATTAATAAAAGGATTCTTCTGTACAGTTTCTTCTGGGCTCAACACAAAAGCATCAGCACCAAACGCAGTTGCGCTTCCTTTAAGGCGTTTTAAGTCACGTAAACGCCGTTCACTAACAGCAAGCTCGAGTTGCCCCACAGGAAAAACGGTTGCTAGGCCTGTTTGGTTTGTTTCTTCTATATCTCGGTAAAATTGGGCTGAGTATAAGCCTAGTTGGCTCATGAGTTTAGAATGCGCTAAGGGTACAACGCCACCGGGTGCATGTGAAGTTGAGCCATGATTTTCATGTAAGGGGCCTTTGTCTATAACCATTATGTCTGACCAGCCTAGTTTAGCTAGGTGATAAGCAACTGAATTTCCGACAATGCCTGAGCCGATGATAACGACATTTGCTTGTCTTGGCATTTTTGTCTCCTTAATGAGTATCTTTAGTTGTTATAGCCTATCAAAAAATAGAAGCTCAAACGCCTCAGGCAAAGCAAAAGCTAAAACTTGCCAAAAAAACAATAGCAATCCTTCATTTGATACACAAATACTGAAAAAAAGGGACTTTTTAATCTCTTAAAAAGCCCCAAATTAGACTACACTAAAGACCTTAGGCTTCTAAAAGCTAAGAAGGGGAACACGAAACATTTTGAAACAAATACTTTTTATAAGCCTTTTCATATTCAGCATTGGGTTGGCCCAAAGCGCCTACTTCACAGGCATTATTAGCGACGGCTTTCCCATACAAATGGAACTCGAGTTTAGTGACGCTCAAATAACAGGAAGCTATTACTACGAATCTGTAGGAGCAATACTCGAGCTTCAGGGTGCTATTACTAATGGTGCAATTAGGCTTGAGGAATACAGTGAGGCTAATGAAATAGCGCAATTAACAGGTACTTTTTCAGGTGTCTTGACGACCAATGAGCAAAATCAAAATGAGCAGTTTACGGGCACTTGGGCTAACGCCTACGGTAACGCTTTTCCGTTTATTCTAAATAAACTTGCTGATTATGTTGATATAAGCATGCGTCAAGGAAGAATTCATACCACGAATCGCTACCCTTACTTTGTTCGCCCTGGTCACGCTGCTCTTAATGATTATTTGCAAAACACCTTTATTGAACGTCAGCTTGACTTTTTTCGAGAGGGGCAAGACCTTCTTGCCAGTCATGATTTAGGGGCAGGCTGGGACTTAGATTCAAGCTTAACGTTGCGTTATGCCTCAACTGATTTTGTAAGTATGGAAGAAACCATTTATCTTTTTACAGGTGGCGCACATGGCAATATTGGGCTAACAAGTCATAATTTCATGATTGAAGAAGCCGGTTTGCGCATTCTTGAATTAAGAGACATGTTTGCAGCTCGAGTTGACTTTTTAACGCCTTTAAACCAACTCATTCTGGCTGATTTAGGTAGGCAAAATGCTGCTTGGGTCGTTGACGGAGCAGTAACTCAGTTAACTGAGCAAGATCTGCAAGTTTTCACGGTGACCCCTTTAGGTTTAAACTTTTTGTTTGAGCCTTACCTAATGGGGCCTTATGCGCAAGGTAGCTTCGAGGTTTTAGTGCCTTTTCAAAGTTTACCTGAACTCATTAACGAAACAAGCCCACTGTTTAGATTTACAAATCGTTAAGCTAACCAAAAGGCATTTTGAGGCGGCATGACTGCTTTGCTTACCTTTAGTGCTTTGGCAGCGTGATGAGGCCAATAAGGATCATTGAGGTACTCACGGGCTAACAAAGCTACATCTGCCTGACCTGAAGCAATAATCTTTTCAGCTTGATGTGCTTCTTTTATACCACCAACCGCCATAGTGGCAATACTTGCATCTCGCTTAATTTGAGCTGCCAAGTCAATTTGGTCTTCGATGCTGCCAGATAGTGAAGTACGAGAGTCTGGCGTTGCACCCCCTGAACTACAATCAATAATATCTACCCCTAGCTCTTTAAGCCATAACGCCATTTGCACATTATCTTCACCCGTCAAACCACCCTCAAGCCAATCAGAGGCTGATAAACGAACAGCTAACGGCAACTGCTCAGGCCAAACCTCACGCACCGCAGCTGTTGTTTCTAAGAGCATGCGTGCACGATTCTCTAAAGAGCCCCCATAAGCATCTTCTCTATCATTAACAAGGGATGAAAAGAAACTATGTAACAAATACCCATGCGCCGCGTGAAGCTCGAGTATTTCATAGCCTGCTTGTAGTGAGCGTTTTGCTGCTGCTACAAAAGCTTTTTGAATTCTTTTAATGTCACTTATCTCAAGTTTTTTGGGTTCTTTGCTTAATCTACCTTCTGGTGCAAAAGCTTTGCTGCTGGGTGCAACTAGATCGTAACCGCCTTCAGCGTTTGAAAGATGCGTTCCGCCTTCCCATGGTCTGGCTGCACTACCTTTTCTACCAGCATGTGCTAATTGAATAGCGGGTACCGCGCCGTGCTTTTTAATAAAGGCATTAATAGCTATGAGTGGTTCTATGTGTTCATCTTTCCAAAGCCCAGCATCATGTGGCGTTATGCGCCCCTCAGGAGACACAGCCGTAGCTTCGCAAATAATTAAGCCTGCGCCACCCACTGCTCTTGAACCCAAGTGAACCATATGCCAGTCGTTTGCCATACCATCTTCCGAGCTGTACTGGCACATGGGTGAAACACCAATACGATTACGGAGGGTTACATCTTTTAATTTAAGTTCGGAAAAAAGTTGAGACATAAGGCTTACTTTATACTGTTGTTAAGCATCAATCTGTAACTACTCCAAACTCTTCTACCTAAAAACAGT
>CAYGTA010000088.1:0-12977 GCA_964352605.1 uncultured bacterium
GGGGAGTACGCTCTGACTCACTCAGGCTTATGACACGATTAAATCAGTTTAGTATAAGGTGTTTGGCTTATTACGAATTGGCCATGTCCAACAGTCTGTAAGTTCTTAGGGGTTTGTTCAATTTGCCTAAGATGAGTGTAGCTAAATTAAAACTAAGAAATTTTCTGAACCTTTTATTTCTTCTTAGGCTTGATCTTGATGTTTTTAGGTTAAAACTGCTCTGAAGTAAGAAAATTTGGGTAATTTGCTGGAGCTTTTCCTTGCGAAATGCATGCCCCTCAAATCGCTAACCACCTTACAAATGCTCCTTATAGAAACGCGTACTCTTTAATTAATACGAAGCAGTTATGTAGAAAAAGGGAGATTTAAATGACAAGTCCAAAAAACATGCCATATCCGGCTCAAACGGAGTTTGATGAAGTTGGCGAATGCTACCTTGATGATTTGGTTGCAAAAATCATTGAGGGCTTAGGTGAAGATGTCACGCGTGAAGGTTTGGTCAAAACGCCGCAGCGAGTAGAAAGATCTTTGAGGTTTTTAACAAGCGGCTATACAACGCAAGTAAACGATGTTCTTAATGATGCACTTTTTGACGCAGAAGCAAGCGAAATGGTGGTTGTAAAAGGGATAGAGTTTTACAGTCTTTGTGAGCACCACATGCTACCTTTTTTTGGCAGTGCCGCTATTGCCTATATTCCTGATAAGAAAATTTTAGGCCTAAGTAAATTTGCTCGAGTGGTAGATGTTTTCGCAAGGCGTATGCAAGTGCAAGAGCGTATGACTTCTCAAATTGCAGATGCTCTGGTTAAAGCTTTAGAGCCAAAAGGCCTTGCTGTCGTAACCGAAGCTAGTCATTTATGCATGATGATGCGTGGCGTGCAAAAGCAAGGTTCGACTACTCGAACGAGCGCTATGAGGGGTGTTTTTAAATCTGATGCTCGTACAAGGCAAGAATTTCTTGAAGCCCTTCGCTAAGCCCTTAGACTTTTGAAGGACGCTAAAATGAAAGAAGACTGCTAAGCTAAGCCTATGCTCGAGCTTGAACATAAAATCATTATTGATGCACCTGTTGAAGAGGTCTATGCGTTTGTTACGAACCCTGAAAATGCAACAAAGTGGCGGGTTGGTCTTATTGATGCAAAACAGTTAAGTGCAGGTGAAATGAATGAGGGAACAATTATTGAGGAGACGGTTAATGTTTTGGGGCGGCAGCTTAAATCTAAGTTGCTTATAACCGACTATAAACCAAATCAAAGGAGGGGCTTTAAGATTAGTTTAGGACCTTTGCCTATTCATTTAATAGAGACTTACAAGGAGAATGGCACTGGCACTGAACTCTTGGTTTCAGGAACGACGGAATTAACAGGTCCACAAAGAATGTTGGCAAGGCCTGTTTTAGGGCAAGTTAAAAAACAACTGGTTCAAGAATTGAATAATATTAAGAAGCATTTTGAAACTTGATTTTGTAGTTTTGATGTCTCAGAAGGGTGCTGCAAATGGCATCCTTCTTTATTTGGTATGACACTTTAATTGTAAGGTGAGTTGAGTGTGTATAATGTGTAAAAGGTGCAACGTTTCTCATTGCCTGCACTTGAGGAGTTCTAGATGCCAAAACCCAAACTACTCTTGCTTTGCGGAGGTCAGTCAGGTGAACATGAAGTCTCACTTGCCTCAGCAAAGTCAGTCATAGAAGCAAGTCAGCAGCATTATGATGCAACCGCAATCGTTATTTCTAAAGAAGGAAAGTTACTTTCTAGTTCCGAATCTAACCAGGCGTTGAATCAAGGATCTAGCCAAGGCTTAAGTGCAAAAACAGCCCTAAGCAATCTTGACTACAGTGCTTTTGACGTAGCTTTCCCTTTACTCCATGGTCCAAATGGAGAAGACGGAAGCATTCAAGGACTCTTGCAGCTAAGTGGATTCCCATACGTTGGCTCAGGCATTGCAGCCAGCGCTGTCGGTATGGATAAGTTGCTGATGAAAGCCGTATACGCAGCCCAAGCGCTACCTCAAATCAACTATGCCGGCGTAAACCGAAACGAATGGCAGAATAACCCTGCAAAAGTACTAACAGAACTCGAGCGACTCAGCTACCCATTATTTGTAAAGCCGGCTAACTTAGGGTCATCTGTAGGCATAAGTAAAGTTAGAAACAAAGAGCAATTGAGTGAAGCGCTAAATCAAGCTGCAAGTTTTGATCGACGAATAATAGTAGAACAAGGACTCGAGCATCCTAGAGAACTCGAAGTAGCTATTTTAGGAAACGAAAACCCCAAGGCAAGCCCGGTTGGGGAAATTAGTTTCAATGCAGATTTTTATGATTATGAAACTAAATATGGTGAAGGTAACGCAGAACTTCATATACCAGCAAAGATTCCCGCAGATATAGCCAAAACATGCCAAGACCTAGCTATAAAAGCATTTAAAGCCATTGACGCAGCAGGACTAGCTCGTGTTGACTTTTTCTATGACGAGTCAAATCAAAAGCTTTACTTGAATGAAATTAATACCATGCCCGGCTTTACAAAAACGAGCATGTATCCAAAACTTTGGGAGGCCGCAGGCATTAGTTATAGTGAGCTTGTGAAAAGGCTTGTGGAACTAGCTTTAGAATCAAGAGAATGAGTAACACTAGTATGATACGTGTATGTTTAGACTAATGAACGATGTCCACGCACTTAAAAGAAATGTTTGATTAAGCCAAACGTATAGGACAACACCATTGCAACAGCGCTATAAGCTATACTCAAAAAAATTATATTGGGAGGCAGGCCAGCCGATAAATTTGTCGAAAATTACGATGCATTAGATCCGTACATTTTAGAAGAAGAACTCTTTGAACTAGAGCCCCTCGCAAATCTAAATGGCGCTCGAGTCCTGATTCTGAATGCGAGTTATGAACCCTTGCATGTTTGTAGCGTAAAGCGTGCTGTCGCACTTCTCATGGTTGATGCTGCTGAACGCATAGAAGATAGCGATAAAATACTGCGATCACCCAGCCAAATTTTTGCTGTTCCTAGCGTTATAAGGCTAAAGAAATATATTCGCAGACCACCTCATCAACGTGTTGCTTTTAATAGAAAAAATGTTTTTAGGCGAGATGACAACACTTGCCAATATTGTGGCTTTCAGTCTTACGACTTAACCCTCGACCATGTTATTCCTAGAAGTCGAAGAGGACCCACAAGCTGGACAAATGTGGTTGCTTGCTGTCATAAATGTAATGCCAAAAAGCGAGATAGGACCCCTGACGAAGCCAAAATGAAACTCGCCAGAAAGCCCTACACGCCAAAATTTATGTTCAGTTCAGCCTTTGGCATATTGCCAAACATTGACCCATTATGGGAAAAATACTTACCGCAATCAAATTAATCTTCGTTTCTACCACCCAAGATACCTTGAAGCACTGAATTCACAATTGATAAAACCAGTGCGCCAATGACTGCCCCCCAAAAACCAGATACGGTTAAAGGTGTTAGCGTCGCCACAATCGCAATAGCAAAAGCATTGACAACAAGTAAAAACAGACCAAAACTAAGAATAGTTAAAGGCAAGGTCAAAATAACCATAATAGGCCTAACCACTGCGTTCACAAGACCTAAAACAAGAGCGGTAACCATAACGGCTAAAAAACCAGCAGGCTCAAAGGACAAGCCAATCCCAAGCTGAGCTGTTAACCAAAGTGCAACGGCACTAACAATCCATCTAGAAAATATACTCATAGCTAAAAATTAGCAAAAAACAAAGTCCTTCACATCCTCCAAAAGCATGATTATGCAACACGAAACTCATGTTTAATAGACTAATACTATTTCCGTTTACTTTATTAATAAAGTAAACGCGATCTTGGAGTTCCGATAACATCCGATTCATGGATCGTCGAAACAATAGCAAGTCCGAAAGCAGCACTGAGCCAGAGGTATCATCTTTGATTGCTAGACTTCTTTTCATAACCGCTGCGCTCTTGTGGCTCACGGCTGTTCGGGACGTAATCAACTCTGTAAGAGTTTATGAAGTACGTTTTCGGACTTGGTATAAAAGCCTAATCTAGCTTCAGCTTAGGTTCAGATGCCATAAAACATCTTAACTAGGGCGTTTAATAAAAACCTTATACGAATTTAAAAGCTCAAAACCTAAAGACTCGAGTATTTGATTTAATTTAGGGTCTTTATTATTTAGACTTGTTTCTAAGCGCCCTAAAGGACTGCGTGAAGCCAAGTCTCGCATGGTTGACAATAGTAAACGTCTTAACATTTCACTCGAGTGTCTATAATCAGCATGTGCACCAATAGCTGTTAGGTAGTAGTGGCCATCGATACCTTGTTTGGTGCAACCAAAAAAACCATAGCCAATGACAGCTTGGTCTAGTGATTCTCTAGCTAAAAACCAAAGGTCAGGTTGGAAAGGGCCACGCCAGCGCTTTAACCATGCCCAGTAAGCCTCGCTTAAAGCCAAGCCTTCAGCTTCTATAAAGGTTGCTTCAAATAACTCATCTGCATCCCATGACCATGCTTCTAAAACCAAAGGTAAACCTAAAGGGGGCAAGTCAGCTAGTTCAAATCTGTAGTCATTCATATATTCTAATTCAAACTTTAACGCACTAAAGACAGGCTCGAGTTTAGCAAAGGCATCTTCATGAATATTGTAAAGAGGGAAGTGAAGCGCTTCGTACTTGAAGCGTGCCAGAACTTGTCTAAATAAGCGCTCTAAATCACTTTTATCTTGACTAAACCAAGGGTAAACAATGTGTAAATTTTGATCATCGTCATCGTCATCTGGTGCAATAACATGAACCCCAGCTAGGGCTTGCTTGTTTTCTATAAGAACAAAGCAATGATCTGCTTCTAGATCATCATCTTTTAAAAGCTTTACGGTTTTAAAGGCAAGACCTCTTGGGTCATTGTGACCCAAAAAACTGAAAGCCTGACTCAAAAACCAAGGTAGCTCATCTGCTGCTAAAGACCGAATCACAGACTGACAGCATAACGAATTTTACTTTCCTATGTCATAGTTCTAATAGCAAAAACCTAGCTTAAAGCGCGTAAACAAGACCTTATAGGTCGTAAAGCCAAGGATGATTAGTGGTTTCTAGCTGGATATTTCTTTTGAGCCAGTTCTTTTGACTGACTGATAAAAAGGGTAATATTCGCAAAAAATCACTAATGTCTTTTTCTCTAGGTTTTTCACCTCTAATTTTAGCTTTAAAGAGTAAAACAGCTTCAGGTGCTAAAAAAGGTATCTGCTGCCAATGCAAAACAGCCTTCTTTTTGTCTAACTTTACTCGTTCATCACGACGATAAAGCCAATCAGCTTTGGTGTCAGGCTCGAGTAAGATATCAATGAAAGCTTTGCTTTTACGTGCATGAATTTGATAAACATCAGTTGGGAGAAGACAGTCTTGCTTCCATAAAAAATGTTTGGCTTCCTCAATAAAATGAAGGGTCCAACCCTTTTTAAGTAGGTAGGCTTGAAGCTCGAGTTGATACTGTCGTTCAATAGTGATGTCCAGATCATCATGATAGCGGCCTGCCTTAGTTAAAAAAAGGTCAAGCGCCCAACCACCAGAAATATGCCAAGGTACTTCAAGCTCAGAGAGTTCCTCAGCTAAGTCAATGACAGGTTGAAAGCCAGTTCTATTGATATGCCAGTCATAAGCTCTAGGCAAAATGGGTTTAAAGAAATTTGCCTTAGCGTCTTCATAAGAAACACTATCCGTGGTAAATTTATGTTCAAACTCGAGTTTTAAATTAGCGTAGTTATTTGCAATTTCAAGATTTGAATTTAGGTAATCTCGCAAAATCAACATGTTGCTCCATTGAGCATAGTTACTGCTAGTTACAAATAGTCTATAAGCAAACGCTAAGGTATCATCAAACCGTTCCAAGACTTCGCAGTGTTCTAAGCTCGAAGGTTCTATATTTTGGTATCCCAACGATTCTAAAGCAAGACTACTTTTTTCATTTAAAGGTACAGGATGAACATCCAATGCAATGTCAATGCAGGGTTGCGCCGGCACAGTTATCAATGCCGTTGACCCGACGTGCGCCATGCGCCAAATTAGGCCACCCTCTGTGCAATACCCAAGCGCAGTTAACACTCGAGCGCACTCTTGTTCATAGAGTTCAGACCAAGATGAACTAAAAGACTCGAGTTTGAACTGTTTAGACATGCTGCTTAGCATACAAAAAAGCCGAGGGTTTCGTCTCGGCTTTTTACTGTCATTACTTCCTTAGTTACATGTTTGAAATGAGAGCATCACCAAATTCACTGCATTTTAAAAGCGTTGCACCATCCATTAGACGTTCAAAGTCGTAGGTTACGGTTTTTTCACCAATCGTTTTGCCCATGCTGCTAATGATAAGGTCGGCAGCTTCATTCCAACCTAAGTGACGAAGCATCATTTCGCCACTCAAAATAACTGAGCTTGGGTTTACTTTGTCTTGACCTGCATATTTTGGTGCAGTTCCGTGAGTTGCTTCAAAGACTGCATGACCCGTGTCGTAATTAACATTTGCGCCCGGTGCTATACCAATGCCGCCTACTTGAGCTGCCAATGCGTCGGAAATATAGTCACCATTTAGGTTCATGGTGGCTAAGACACCATATTCTTTGGGTCTTAAAATGATTTGTTGAAGCATGGCATCTGCAATGACATCTTTAATGGTAATAATGGTGCCGGTTTTTGGGTTTTTGAGTGTGTGCCAAGGACCACCATCTAAAGGTGTTGCACCAAACTCATCTGCTGCGACTGCGTAACCCCATTCCATAAAGGCACCTTCGGTAAACTTCATAATGTTACCTTTATGTACTAACGTTACAGAGTCACGGTCATTATCTATAGCGTAATTAATAGCTGCTCTAACAAGGCGAGTTGTACCTTCTATAGAGGTTGGTTTTATGCCAATGCCGCTAGTATCAGGAAAGCGAATTTTTGCGTAAGAGTCAGGGAAATGCTCTTTCAGCAATGCCTTAAACTTAGCGTTTGCCTCAGTACCCTCTTGAAACTCAATACCTGCATAAATATCTTCGGTATTTTCGCGAAAAATGACCATATCAACATCTTCTGGGTTTTTAACAGGACTGGGTACACCGTCAAAGTATCGAACAGGGCGAATACAGGCGTACAAATCCATTCTTTGTCTAATGGCCACATTAATAGAGCGAATACCACCACCAACAGGCGTTGTTAAGGGGCCTTTAATGCCAACTAAATATTCGTTTAACGCGTCAATGGTTTCATCAGGTAACCATACAATTTCACCGTAAACTTCATTGGCTTTGTCACCTGCAAAAACTTCCATCCAGGCTATTTTCCTTTTGCCAGCGTAGGCTTTTTCTACAGCTGCATCTAAAACACGAATGCTTGATTGCCAAATGTCAGGTCCTGTTCCGTCACCCTCAATAAAAGCAATAATAGGATGGTCAGATACCTGTAGCTTGCCGTCCTTAATGGTTATTTTGTCACCATCTGGCACGTTAATATGTTTGTAGCTCATGTGGACTCCTTATAGATCGTGGGCTTTGTAAGCCGGTAAACAAATTGTAGCACGCAGAAGGTGGCTTAGAAGTTGAGTAGTTCTTAAAGTACAGAGTATTTAGCTGCTACTCACTTATGATGGTTTTATGTCTTATAAGAGTCAAATTTCAGTAGTAGAAGCCATAGCGATTATTCAGGAGAAAGTGAGCCGCTTAAGTTCAGAACGCGTTTCACTTGTAGAAGCTTACGGTCGAATTTTAGCTGAAGATATCGTGAGTCTCGTTGATCACCCAAGCCTAGATAACTCAGCTTTAGACGGCTACGCTTGTTTGCTTGACGACACCCTAACTGCAAGCGAAGAAAATGCTATTTATCTTGACTTAGTAGGAGAAATTGCAGCTGGAAGTCGTTTTGAAGGGAAAATCAGTTCAGGGCAATGCATAAGCATTTACACAGGAGCACCCGTACCTGAAGGCGCAACCGCAGTCATAAGAATTGAAGATACCTTTAAAGAAGGCAAGAAAATAAAAATAATTGCAAAAGCAGATGCAGGAGCAATACGAAAGCAAGGCCAAGACTTTAAAAAAGGGGAGACCAAACTAGAAAAAGGAAGCCGACTAAATGCTGCATCCGTCGCGATAGCCGCAGCAACAGGGCATTCCAGCCTAAAAGTAAGTAGAAAACCAAAAATAGCGATCTTAGCAACAGGTGACGAAGTCATAGAACCCGGAGAAACCCTAGAGCTTGGTCAGGTATACAACGCAAACACCTATTCTGTTGCAGGCTTAATTCGCTCAGCAGGTGCTGAAGCCATAGTTTTACCACGCGTAAAAGATGATTTAGAAGCACTCGAGCGAGTCATTGCCGAAGTGGGTGAGATTGATTTGTTGCTGACTTCTGGTGGTGTGTCTATGGGTAAGTATGATTTTGTTCGTGATTTACTTTTTGAGAAAGGAGAGGTGCATTTCTGGAAGGTAGCCATGCGACCTGCAGGACCTGTTTTGTTTGGCGAGTGGAATAACTTAGCTATTCTTGGTTTGCCGGGTAACCCTGTTTCTAGCATGATTGCTTTTATTATTCTGGCTCGTGCTGCTGTTCAGAAAATGACTGGCGAAAGCTCAGCCCTACCTTATTTAAAGCCAGAAAAAGTGATAACGGATGTGCCTTTAAAAAGTGCTGGCTTTAAAGAAACCTTTGTGCGCCTAACTTTAAACCAAGCTAGTGACGGCTTGTTTCATGTAATGACCACTGGGAATCAAAACTCCGGTGTTCTTAGCTCCATGCTTAGTGCAGATGCACTGGCGATTATTCCACCATACAGCAGTTACCAAATAGGAGACAGCCTTGAAGTCATAAGGCTCGAGTCTTACTTATCTTGACTTAGAAAGTCAATGACTTCTTGGGCTGCGCGTTGCCCACTTAGATAAGCACCATGAACGGTTGCTGCTCTGTTTTCAGGTTCAGTAGCTTCTCCAGCCCAAAATAACGGGGGGGTCTTTTTGGCTAACTGTTCTCTTGCGCCATCATGACCCGGTAACACATAACTATAGCCTCCCCTTGTGTAAGGGTCATCTGGCCAGTTTTCTAAATGCATCTCTAGCGGTTTAAGTTCAGAAAGATTAAGTTCGGTCTTGAGGCTTTCAAGCGCGGCATATAGGGCACCTTCTTCACCTTTGGCAAGTAAATCCATTGCCCAATCACCACTTACAAACGCAGTCCAGACATTTTGGTTTGTCTGGTGACCAAAGCTCGGTGACCACCACATGGGTGGGTTTTGACTGCTGTAAATGGCCATGATTTTTTCATCTACGATAGGGTTGGCAAAGTTGTAAATTAGCTTAATCACTGGGCCCATACGTATGCCAAGCAAGGCTTGTTTTTTGCTCGAGCTTAAATCAGGCTCAAAGCTAATACTTCCTGATTGTAATACGCCAAGTGGAATAGTTATAACAACGGCATTTGCTTCAAAAATCTCGCCATCAAGCGTTTCAATGATTGGCTTAGTGTTTGAAGGTTTACGTTTTACGCTTATGACTGGGTCGTTAAGGCGAATATCAAGATGTTCAGCAAGATGATTCACCAAAGCATCATAACCACTCATTAAGCGATAATCACCCTCGCCACTTTGCCCACCTTTATCATAAATTAGCTCGAGCATTGCTTGAGCACTTAAAAAACGCATGCTTTCACCGCAGGCATTGGCAAAGGATCGTCTCACATAGCGTAACTGCTTTTCATCAAAACCAATACGGCTTAAGTAACTACGCCAGTCTTCGTTAGGTAAGGCGTCTACTTTCGGTAGACGCCAAGATCTTGTAATGTCAAAGTCAGGGCGTTCTTGCCTTGCTTGTTCCATACTAGCCCAACTACCATCTTCAAGATGAACAAGAGAGTCTGTTGTTTTGGTCCAGTGAAGGGTTTCTAAGCCCAATTCTTTTATAAGAGGCCAAGTAGCTGCTTTACTGCCATGAATAAACTCTGCGCCATATTCAACAGGATGTTCACTGAAGCTGCGGTTTGTGTAGGTTCGACCACCAATGCGGTCCTTTGCCTCTAAAACCGTAACGACATGACCTGCATTTTGAAGGCTTTTGGCTGCACTAAGACCAGCCATGCCTGCCCCTAAAACAATAACGTTCATTTACTTTATAGTTAAATAAGGGACTGTTTTAGTGCGGATTGGTTTAGGGGCTTCCCAGACAATCAGCATGCCTGTATGGTTCGCCTCATGATCCCAAGTATAGTTCTCTATAATGCTACGCGGCTTAAAACCTTTACGCATTTGAACACTAACGGTTGGGTCAAAAAGTTCACCACGCATGACTTTACCAGCATATTCTCTAACTGACATTTTATGACTATAATTTTTATAGCCTTTTAACATGCCACCAGCATAAATACCTTTTAAACGCAAGCTATTAACTAGTTTAAACTGTGCTTTGTAGAGAGCAGAGCCAATACCCTTACCCTGAAAATCAGGGTGAACCGCTTTTTCAACCCCGTAGAGCCAACGCCCTTTAGCGTCATGCTCTTTTAAAGATAAATCACCAATCATGGTGCGCCAAGCCAGCGGTCTTTCAGAAGGCTTATAGTTTGTGCGCATAGAAATGGCTAAGCCAACAACACGCTCTTCACCATTCATTGTTTTTAAAGCAACAAACTGACCTTCAGGAAAAGACTCGAGTAGTTTTGGCCAGTCATCTAAGCCAAAAACACCCTCAATATTTTTTGATGGGTCAAAACCATTAGCAAAGCAGATAATTTCATAAACTGCTTTACCATGCTCAGGTAGAGCTTGTGCTACGCGGATAGTGTTGCTGGTTTGTACTTGAGAAATCTTTTGATAGTCTCTCATAACGTTGGTTCAAACAACCAAACAGGTCTAAACTAAGTTAAAGCAAATGTAACTATGCGCTAGACTTTCTAGCTATAGCTACAGAACTCAAAATACAAAAAAATTACAAAATAAAAATCTATTTTGTATACTGAGTTTCGTTACAAATTGGGAAAAACAAAGGACGATAAGGTGTGTCTGTTTTCTTTGGACGCTAAAAAGAAATGAATCTAGTTAGTATTTACCTTTTCGGTTTCTGCTTCTCCACAACCTTCACGCGAGAGATTTTGCCATCCGAAAACCCAAAAAGGGCTTCTTCGGTTAACTCACACTGCAGGGTTGTCTTGAAACTTTCACGCTCCTATTCAACTCGTCTAAGAAAATAATAGCATAGTTTTTAAGCTAAAGTGAATATAAAAGACAGTTGAGAAAAATTGTACACATCAACTCTGCAGCAATCGATTGCTGTTTAGCTTTAGAAAGCTACGGACTTTGACAGGTTTTTCAAACCATAAAAGACTCAAGGCTCAAGGCGATAAAGGTTTGCCAATATCCAAAATACGCCCAAATTAATTCTGTATGAATTGGCAAGCTAAAAAGCCTTAGGCAAAGTCAATAGGATTACTAAAAAATCAAGAAACAATTAAGGCTAAGCTGATCACATTGTTGTGGGTGCAACAAACAAACTCGAGTTACAAGCTGTAGTCTTAACTCTCGAGTCTGTTGACTCATCCTTCAGGGCGAGGTGCAATTCCTCACCGGTAGTGATCGCAAACCTTAATAGCTTTGTGTAAGTCTACTAAGCCTTAGAAATTTTTCTTTAAGGCCCGATCTTGTGAAACTCAAGAGCCGACGGTAATAGTCCGGATGAAAGAAGGAGGATGTTCAGGTGCCCCTATGCCTGAACAATGTTTTATGGTCGTTTTTCGTCGTGTCGTATCCGTTCTGTTTTTGTGTAGCCTGCTGCTGGTGGGTGCGCAAGAAACCCAAAAGCTAAGAGTTGGCTTAGGCTATCTGCCTGACGTTCAATTTGCCCCTTTTTACTTAGCAGTTGCCGAAGGCCTCTACGCTGCACAAGGGCTTGAAGTTGAGTTTCAGCATGGCTTTGTTACCGAGCTCTACCCGCTTTTATCAACAGGAAGATTAGATTTTGTGGTGGGTGACGCAGAAGATGTCATTGCATTGCGTGCTCAAAATGAGCAAGCTGCTCCCTTTCAGTACATCATGGCTATGTATCAAAAAGTACCTAATGTTCTTTTTTCTTTAGCAGATGTAAAGATTACCAGTATTGAAGATTTAAAAGGGAAAACACTAGGCATTCCAGGTTTATTTGGAACTTCTTATACGTCTTTACAAGCTGTTCTTAAAGCCGCAGGCTTAGAAGAAGATGACCTAAGAATAGAACAAATAGGCTTCACTCAAGTTGAAGCAGTATTAGCCGGTCGGGTAGATGTTGCTATGGGGTTCATTAACAATGAACCTATTATCTTAGAGAGTCAAGGTATAAGCGCAAATATTATAGATGCAAGTAGCTTCAATTTATCGGCTGGCAACGGAATTATAACCACAGACAAAATGCTTGAAAACAATAGCTTAGTAGAAAGTTTTTTACTGGCAAGCCAACAAGCACTCGAGCTGACCTTAAATCAGCCAGAGCTGGCGTTTGAAGCTTCAAAGCAATATGTTGAAAACTTAAGTGATGATCGTATGGCTGTTTTGCTTAGCTCAACGAAGCTCTACACGTCTGATTTTTCAAATACGTTAGGAATTGGCTTTAGTGACCCAAAAGGCTGGGAAGACACACTCGAGCTTCTTAAGCAGACGGGTAGAGTTGAGACAGCTTTGCCTGCTAACGCCTTTTATAGTAACGATTTCTTGACTTTAGGTGTTGGAACTGATTAAACCATATTTGATTTATTAAGAAAACGGCTTAAGCTTTAGAAAGTAATACTAAACTGATTTAATCGTGTCATAAGACTGAGTGAGTCAGAGCGTAGTCCCCAAAGCTGTCTCGATTACGTCGGCAAGGTCGGAATTATAAAGCAGTGCGAAATTTATAATTCAGCTTAGTATAAAAGACCTCCCTTAAGATTTAGGGAGGTCTTTTACCGCTTGAGTTTAGAGTTGGTTACCAATAAAAGCTAGCGAAAAGGATGAGGAATTGCT
>CAYGTA010000089.1:0-12934 GCA_964352605.1 uncultured bacterium
TCGACAATTAAAACGCTTGCATTGTTTTAATTGCTAAAGGCTACAGGAAGCACTGACATAGACTAGCTAGCTTAGTAAACTAAAGCTATGACTTCTTTTCTTAAGCGTGCACTAAAAAAATCTACCTATCTGGCGTTTCAGGCTGGCTTTTTGTGTGTAGCTGCTGTTTTTGCTTGGCAAACAAATCTTTGGATGATGTTAGTTGCGCTCTATTTTATGGGAGCCTTAGCTTACGCGGTTCATTTATATAAACGACAAGCAAAAAACTTTTGTGCGTAATCTACACAAAAGCTTTTTGCTAAACTAATGTTGTTTTTACTAGGGTCGCATAATATCAATAGCGTCTTCAGCAATGAGTTGCGCCAGAATAGTTTTTATATCCTCAACACTCCAAGCTAAATAAACTGCAATATCTCTAATGTTTCTACGATTATCAATAAGCCTAAAAATGACAGAGCGTCTATCCTCAGTTTGGGTTCGAGTACGAATAGTGCCACCACCACGGCCTACAACTTTATTTCTAACTTGAGAAACATAGGGGCCTTGATCACCAGAAATAGATGACTTGAGTCTAATAGGAATATCAGTAATTTCAGAAGAAAAAGCTTTTTGAGAAGCTAGCTGCATAGCTTGTGCTTGCTGCTGATTAACAGGCGCGCCACCACGACCACTCGAGCGTACTTGGCTCATGTTGGTTTGGGTCGTGCGGGTTTGGGTCATGCGGGTTTGTTTCATTTGCATGGTTTGGGTTGCGCGTAAGTCTCTGGCGGGAGCTGCTTGGGGTTCTTCTTTGGGTTTGGCTAGGTCGTGCGCAACTTTGACCCAGTCGAGTTTAAGGTTGACAGTTCGTGCAATAGCTGCTTCATCTGCATTATGGGTGTACATGCCTTTATTCCAAGTTAAGAGTTTAGCCATGAGTCTGAGGCCTGCTTCACCATTTAGTTCAGATGTTTTATTGGGGTCCATTTGGGTGACTTCGGTATGAACAATGGTGCCGAGCTCAAAGTAGAGTTTACACATGTCGTAATCTCTCACCAAAAGCAGTGAACCTGAACTTCTTGCATTTGATAAGGTTTGCAATATATCTGCAATGCCTGATACTGGAATGTTTCCGTTAGAAGGAAGAGTGGCAGAAGTCATGATCTTTCCTTAGCTAAGCTCAGCTATGTAAGCTTGTTCGCCGTGAGCTGCAATATCAAGACCTTGTGCTTCGGGTTCAACTTCGGAGCGTAAAGGTAAAAAGATATCAACAAACTTGGCAATAATGAGTGTACCTACAAAACTAAAAGCAATAACTGCGCCAATACCTATTAATTCAGTAAGTACCTGACCGGGGTTACCTGAAACCAAACCGCTTTCACCACCCCACGCAACAGCTGCAAAAATACCTGTGGCAAGTGAACCAACAATACCTGCAACACCGTGACCTGCAAAGACATCAAGTGAGTCATCAATTCCACTATTTGCACGCCAAATGAGAGCGAAGTAACTAGGGAAAGTTGCAATAGCGCCTATTAGCATGGCTGATAAAGGAGATACAAAGCCAGAAGCAGGGGTAATAGCTACACAACCAACAACAATAGCAGTTGCAATACCAATGGCAGTTACACGGCGTGAACGACTTAAATCAAGTAAAGTCCAGACAACAATAGTTGCAATGGGAGCTAAGAAAGTATTAACTACAGCAAGAACTGCTACGTTATTGGCAGCAAGGGCACTACCACCATTAAAACCAAACCAGCCTAACCAAAGTAAGCCAGCACCAAACAAGGTGAAAGGAATTGAGTGAGGTGCAATCATGGGGCTACCATAGTCACGACGGCGACCTAAAGCAAGCGCAAGCACAAGCGCTGCAACACCCGCATTAATGTGAACAACCATTCCACCCGCAAAATCTAAGATGCCAAGGTTAGCTAACCAACCGTTACCCCAAACCCAGTGAGCTACAGGTGAATAAATAAAAATGCTCCACAGGGCCGCAAAGACCATAAACGCAGTAAAACGCATACGCTCAATAACAGCGCCAGAAATCACAGCAGTTGTTACAATAGCAAAGGCACCTTGGTACATAAAGAAAAGTAAGTCAGGAACGCCAGACTGTGTAGCATCAAGACCAACATTATTTAAAAGGGCAAACCTAAAGTCACCAATAAAAGGATTATCGCCACCAAACGCTAAGCTATAACCAATAAGTGCCCAAGAAAGACCAACAACACCAAAACAAATAAAACTCATCATCATGGTGTTAAGAACATTCTTTTGTCTAACAAGACCTGCATAAAAAAGTGCAAGCCCCGGAATCATAAGAACAACCAACACGGTTGATATGAGAATCCAAACGGTATCCATAGTAAAAACTCCTTAGATAAATTGTGATGAAAGAGAAAGCGTAAGGGAAATTTATTCATCATTAAAGACTTGCCATTATTCCCTGAAGATTTAGCAGGTACTTCGTAAATTGCATGATAGATGACAAAGTCTCACAAAAAACTTACTAAGAGGCTTTTAGCAGCCAAAGTAAAAATACCCACTTTATGTAAAGTGGCGTACAAATTACGGCTTTCTTAGGAGTGACTGCTTTTGATTAAAAAATAAGGATATATATTCGAAAGTTAGTTAATATTACGATTAGAAGAAAAACTCGAGTTTAGCAGGGTTTTTGGTGTACTTGTCTGCCGACTAGCAGAGCGACCAAAGCGTTTTGCTAACTCTGCTTCAGATAAACTCAGTACCGTGGGTCGACCATGCGGGCAAGACCAAGGCGTATGACAAGCTTGCAAAGCATCAAGTAAAGCTTGCGCATCGGCATTACTTAAAGCGTGACCTGCCTTAATTGCAGGTAAGCACGCCAAACGACCAAGAATACGCCGCCACGCTTTTTCTAAAGAATCATACTGCAAACTTTCCTTAACAATTTCAGCCAAAAGATGCGACTGACCCGCCAAAAAAGCAGGTACAGAACGCAAGCGCCACTGCCCACCCCCAAAAGGCTCGAGTTTTATGCCTAAGCTTGCTAAGTCTTGCTCTCGCTCTTGAAAATGTGTTAGTTCTTGAGGCGTTAAGGGAATAAGTTCGGCGTGGCTTAATTCTAAGGGGGCTTCTTGCTTATAGCGCCTTTCGAGCTCTTCAAAAATAATGCGTTCATGCGCTGCATGCTGATCTATAATCCAGAGTTTATCTTGCGCTTGGGCAATGAGGTATAAGTCTTGGTAACTACTCAGGTAATTTAGTTTAGGAAAGCTGTGCTTAAGCGCTTGAGGCTGTTCAAACGTCTTTAGTTGGGGTAAAGCTACAGCCAAAGGATGCGCAGCTAAACTGTCTTTAAGAGCGTTTTCTAAGAACTGAAGTACCTGTTCTTCTTGCAAGAAACGAACACTGCGTTTATCTGGTGAGGTGTTAACGAGCACCGTTTCAGCAGGTAGGCTTAAATTAAGAATGGCCACAGGATAATGCCCGACAGGTAAAAGTTCAGCGTAGGCTCTAAAGACAGCTTTTAACCATCGTTCTTCCCAAGCAATAGGGCGACCATTGACAGCTAAAAGCAAACGGTCTTTGCGGGGCCTAGTTAGTTCAGGTCGAGATAGTAAACCTTCAAGCTTAAAATCATTTTGGTTTACACTAAGATTGAGTAGGCGGTTAGCTGTAACTGGCCCCCATAAGAATTTAGCGGCTTCTTTAAAGCTGCCTCCTGCATAGTGCCAACGCACCTCATTATCTGTTACAAGTTTTAATTTTAAATGCGGATAGTGCAGCAAGTAGCTTGTTAAAAGTTGCGTAATTTTGCGTAAAGACTCAGCTGCGGGTTCAAGAGAGTAACGTCTGGCAGGTAAGTGCTTAAACAAATTGGTGATTTCTACGCTTGTACCACTATCAGCAGGTAGGGTTGCAGACTGAATATCGCCTTGCGCTGCAATAATTTTTGCGCCCCCTAGCTGCTGACTAGGGCGACTAACAATGCTTAGCGTTGCAGCGTACTGCAACGCATAAAGCCCTTCACCCCGAAAACCTAAGCTGGTAATTTTATCTAAACGGTCTAACTTAGAGGTATTATGTTGCTTAACACTTAACTCGAGTTCTTCACTCGGAATGCCTTTGCCGTTATCCGTTAAGCAAATACGTTTAAGGCCACCCTCGACTAGCTCTAAATCTAAGCGTGTTGCACTTGCATCGAGCGCATTGTCTAAAAGTTCTTTCACGACATCAACAGGGCTAGTGACGACTTCACCAGCAGCAATTTCATGAATTAGCTCAGGGCTAAGCTGACGAATCATGCAGCCTTAACCGCCCTTGCTTGTGCTTGTAATTCATTTAAGATGTTTAATGCGTCTAAAGGTGAAAGCCTGCTTAAGTCATGCTTTAAAAGAGATTCAACAAGCTGCTGACCCGTATCATTTTGCTGATGGCTTAAACTGCTAAAAATAGTGTGGGCGCGCTCTAAAACAGCGTTAGGAACACCTGCTAATTTAGCAACCTCAAGCCCATAACTTTTACTGGCAGGGCCTTCTAGAACCTGATGGTAAAAAACTAAGCTATCCTCTTCTTCTTTAGCTGCCACATGATGATTCCTTGCGCAACTCAAGCCACTAATCAGCTTCGTTAATTCAAAATAATGCGTTGCAAAAAGCGTATAAGCTTTAACGTTATGGTGTAAAAATTCAGTTGCAGCCCAAGCCAAAGCCAGACCATCATAAGTACTGGTACCCCGACCAATCTCATCAAGCAAAATAAAACTATTCTCATCTGCCTGCTGCAAAATGCGTGCTAGTTCGCTCATTTCAACCATAAAAGTGCTACGCCCACCCGCCAGATCATCATTAGCACCAATGCGTGTATAAATACGCTTAAAAAGAGGCAAAATAGCCTCTTCGGCAGGTACAAAAGAACCAATTTGAGCTAGCAGACAAATAAGTGCCTGCTGCCGTAAATACGTAGACTTACCACTCATATTTGGACCTGTAAGCAAAATAAAGCGCTCCTGCGGGCTCATCTTTAAATCATTAGCAATAAAAGAAACAAACTGCTCAACCACAGCATGCCGACCTGCACGCACGCTAAAACGCTCAGTAGAAAAGCTAGGGCGACAAAACTGCTGCCTCGCTGCAATCTCAGCCAAATTTGTATAAACATCAAGCTCAGCCAAAACCGTAGCCAAATCACGAATCAGATTAGCAAAACCAAGAAGCTGCAAGCGAAACGCATCAAAAACCTCATACTCACGCTTTTTTGCAGCCTCAGTCGCCCTTAAAATTTCACGCTCTTTATCACGCAAGTCAGGTCTTGTGTAACGCTGCCTATCTTTAAGCGTCTGCAGCGCCCGATAAGACTCAGGCACACGATCATAATAAGGTCTAGTCAACTCCAAATAGTAGCCAAAAACCTGATTAAAGCCAATCTTCAACGTCGCAATACCTGTCGCCTCACGCTCATGAAGCTCGAGTTCTGCAATCCACTGTCTAGCTTCATTAATACTTGCTCTTAAAAGGTCAAGCTGTTTATCAAAACCATCTTTAATAAGCCCACCCTCAGTTAGCTTCTGCGCTGGCTCATCAGCCAAAGCAGCCCTTATTTCTTGCTCTAAATCACTAAAGTCAGGAATGCGTTCAGCCAGACCCAGCAAACTAGCTTCACTACGAAGCTCGAGTTGTTCTTTGAAGAACGGTAGGTAGCTTAAACTGCGAGCTAGCGCCACTAAGTCTCGGGCGCTTGCGCGTCCGCTGCTTAAGCGTGTGGCTAGGCGGGCTAGGTCATGCATTTTGAAGAGGGCTTTGCGTAAATCTTGTCTTAAGACACTGTCGTGTACAAAGGCTTCCACTGCGTCTAGTCGTTGCTCAATGAGGCCTTTGTCAAGTAGGGGGTGTCTGAGCCAAGATTTGAGTAAGCGCCTGCCAGGCGCAGTTCGAGTGTCATTAATAATATTAAAGAGGGTGTTTTCTTGTTGACCTAAGGTGGCTTCAAAGATTTCTAGGGTTGTTAAGGCGCTGTCATCGAGTTGCATGTAAGCACCAGGGTCATAAAGCGTAAAGCTGCTGACTTGAGGTAAAGAACCTTGTTGGGTTTCAAGCGCGTAAGCTAAGACAGCACCGGAAGCTCGCTTTAAGGCAGTTTGTTGCAAGCTATTGGGTAATTGACCAAATTGCTTTTCAAGATGCGTTTGGGCGCTCGTTTCATCAAACTTTCCTTCGCTTAACATAACAGCAAAGCGACTTTGAAAAGCTTCAAGCTGCTCACTGCCAGTTAACTCGGGTGCTAACAGTACTTCAGCAGGATGATAGCGTTTAAGTTCATCAAAAAGCTGTGCCTTACTGTAAACCCTTGTGCCCCGAAATTCACCGGTACTAATATCTAAAAAAACAACAGCGTAACCGTCTCCTGTGGCGACAGCTGCCAAATAATTAGCGTCAGCACGCAACAAGCTTTCTTCAGTAACGGTACCTGGTGTAATCAGCTGCGTTACTGCTCGTTTAACCAGACCTTCTGCCACACTAGGTGACTCTACTTGATCTGCAATTGCGACCTTAATACTTTGCGCTAAGAGTTTTTCAACATGAGCATCAACTGCCCGAATAGGAATGCCCGCCATGGGCGTAACAAAATCTTTGGCACTCTTATGTGTCAAGATAAGCCCAAGAGACCTTGCTAGCTTTTCGGCATCTTCACCAAAGCACTCATAAAAGTCACCCACTTGAAACAAAACCAAATAATCAGGATACGCTTCACGTAAGTCAACATATTGTTCTAAAAGAGGAGGAAGAGGCCCAGAGCCTTCACCTTTAAGTCGCATAAGATGCCTATGATAACGCATTTTAAGCTTTCAAAAGCCCTCCAAGCTGCTTAAATTGTTGCTTTTACTTAGTTCAAGACCTAGCGCAGTAAGAGTAAGAATTTTGTGATGATTGCAGTGCTAGCTTTAAAAGACTTTGTGGTGAAGTAACTTAAATTATATGGGTGACAACGTGCATATTCACAAATCTTGTGATTTAAACAAGGCAACTAGAGGCTTATGCAATACTTATTAGGCTTACCTGCGCTTATATCGGCAGGCGTAACAGCCTTCATGAGCTACTACTGTTATTTCAGAGTTAAAGACCAACTCGCACGGTCCTTCGCTATTTTCGCCGCACTCATCTCAATATGGTCACTAGGCTCAGCACTCGAGCTTTTTTCTACTACCTTTGCTTTACAGCTTTTCTTTGCAAGAGTTCAGCATCTTGGGGTTGCTTTTGTGGGCATTGGCTGGTTGTTGTTTTTGCAGAAGTATCTTCTTAAAGCTGGTTTTTCTAGAACTAAGCTAGCGCTTTTGGCGGTTATTCCTACGCTTTCTCTGGTTCTTATTTTTAGCAATGAATTTCATGGTCTTATCTGGTCTGATATTCAGTGGAATGCTGCAACTGGTAAAGCTGAGTTTGCTAGAGGGGTTTGGTTTCGGCTGATTTATGCACCTTATAATTACGTGCTTCTTTTTACCGGACTTGCTCAGTTGAGTCAGGCTTTGTATCAGGCTCATAAAGACTACAGGGTGCAAATAAGAACGGTTATGTTGGCAGCAAGTTTGCCACTTTTTGTTAATTTAATGTATTTAACAGGCGTAATTAGTAATGTTGAGTTTGACCTAACGCCGCTCAGTTTTGGTATTTCAGGCTTAGCTATTTTGAGTGCCTTTTGGGGTGAAAGACTTAGTAAGCGTAATCTTATTTTTCAACAAGAACTCTTTAGTGCTTCTGATGATGCACTTTTTATTTTAGATTTAAATCACCGAATTATTGATCTTAATGCTTTGGCTGGTGATATTCTTATGATGCCAGAAGAAGTTTTAAAGAGTCAAGATATTTATGCATTTCTACCTACTTTACCCAAATGGAGTAGTTTGGCTGAACCCTTAAAAATAATGAATTATCAGTTAGGTACGCAGTACTTTGATATTAATATTATTCCTGTCAAATCACAAGCCGTAGAACAACAAGCTTATGTTTTGAGTTTAAAAGATGTCACAAGACAACATAAAGACGCCATTGCTTTAAGGCAAGCGGCTGCCTTCAGAGGCTCCCTTTTGAGTTTGGTGAAAGATCTTATGAATGAGGAGGTAAATGAAGCCTTCTTTGAAAGAATTCTCAATCATGCTATTAAAGTGATTCCTAATGCTGAGATGGGTAGCGTTTTGCAAAAAAAAGCAGATGGCTTTTATCATTTTGTGGCGGTTTCAGGGTTTGATAAATCTGTACTTGAAAGGATAAGTTTTTCGAAAGCAGAACTTCTTTTTCAAGAAAAAGTTAAAGACCGTGAAAGCGTGCAGGTTTTTAATGATTTGGCAGACTTTAATGCAGAAGTTTTAGATGAAGAACGCGAAACGATTCTTAATGATTCAGGTGCAGTTCAAGCTATTAAAGCAACTATGGCAGTACCTATTTATATTGATAATGAGCTTCACGCTGTTTTTTCTATTGATAACCCTTATAATGCTGCTGCTTTTGATGAAGACGCACAAAATATGGCAGAAGTGTTTGCAAATCATATTTCTTCATTGCTGCAAAAGCTCTTAACGGAACAAAAAGAACGTGAACTTGCAGAGTCTAACTGTTTGCTTGTAGAGGCAGAAAAGCAACTCCTTAAAACAGATTCAAAGGTGCTTTCTGGTTTAGCTAAAACCCTCTTAGCATCAGCTTGGCTAGAAGCAAAAGAAGTAAGCATTTATCGCCTACAAGAA
Source organism: uncultured bacterium (assembly GCA_964352605.1). Lineage (GTDB taxonomy): Bacteria > Deinococcota > Deinococci > Deinococcales > Trueperaceae > JAHEBB01. The sequence continues at coordinate 8,702 of CAYGTA010000089.1, forward strand.
GATGAGAGCTTGTCTTTAGACATTTATGGTCCTAATAAAAATGAGCAAAAGGCAATTTGGCAGTTTAGACAAGAACAAGGCTTTTTAAAGCTAGAAAGCAAAGTAGGCCATGAGAATTATGCGCAACGCTGCATTTTAAATGAAGAATATATTCTTGTTAAAGATACAGCTTTGTTAGATGAATGGCAGGATCTAGAGTCTTACCCACTTAAATCAACCCTCTTTTACCCAATTAGCATAGATGATAAAATGTGGGGCTGCTGGCAAGTCTCTTTAGGAACAGTGTTTAGTGACGAAAAAATAAACTTTGTTCGGAACCTAAGTGGAAGTTTGGCACTCGCCATATTAAAGCAAGAAAAGCAACAAGAATTAGAATTGCTAGCCCAATTTAGACAATCCCTTTTAGATATTACTAAACAAATGTTTAGCCAAAACAGTGTTGTTGATGTCTATCAATCCATGCTAGACGAGGCCTGCAAGCTTATACCAGGCGCAGAAGCAGCAAGCCTGCTAAGCCGAAGAAGTGATGGGAAATTTGAATATGCTGCAGGTCTTGGCCATGACATAAGAAGAATAAAAAGCATAATTGTTAGTACCGAGCAGCTAAACTGCCACGATCTAGCATCCCCGCATTCCTGCGACTTATCTTTTGATAAAGGAAGCCCAAAACCCTTAGCCTTGGATTATCACTTGAGCCTATCAGGTGCAGCTAAGCCTTTAAAATCAAGCCTTTGCGTACCCATACATGTAGGAAAACAAATAGAAGTACTCCTTGTTTTTCATAATTTTAGTGCCTATAAAGCGTTTACGAAACTAGCCAAAGAAATGGCAGAAATGTTCGCCTCTCATCTGAGTGCAGCCCTGCAAAGCATAAAACTACAAGAAGCCAGCCAAAAAGTGGCCCACGCTCAAGAGTTAGTTGCCCAAGTAGACAGACTCATGCTCGAGTTTCAAGATATGGATGTTTTCTTTCCTAAATTAGCTGATTTACTCATCCAATCAAAGCATTTAGATTTGAGTCAGATAAATATTTTTAAGCTAGACAAGGAAAGTCAGTACTTTTCTGCCCTTATCTATCATCAAGATAGTCAAAAAGTTAAATCCGTAACTGCCTTTTATAAAGAAACTCGGATTCTGGCATCAAGAGAAAAAAGCAAATTTTTATGGCGTAGTTTAGAGCATCATAAGGCTGTCTATATAGAAGATGTAGCCTTAGAAGCAAGCTGGGTTTATCAAGAAGCTAACCCTATTCGAGCGGTATTGATTTGTCCTATTTATTTAGAAAATAAGCAGTGGGGTGTGATTGAATTTTTGTCTTACAAAGCCTACGCATTTGAGGAACAAAAACAAACATTAGAAAATATTAGTAGAAGTATAGAGTTAGCACTTGTTAAGCAAATAGACCAAGAAGCGCTCGCACTTAGGTTAACTAGGCTGACAACCCTAACAGAAGCAGGCGCAAAGCTACAAGTCGCAAAACAAGAAGACAATGTCTTTCTAGAAGCAACACAGGCAGTTTTAGAACGCACTCGAGCTGAGTGGAGTCGTCTGCTAGTTTTCAATGAGGTAACGCAGTGCTTAGATGTCAAAAAATCTATAGCTCGCGGCGTTCATGGTGAAACGCATCTGGCGTTAGCTGCTTCTTTAAGCAAAGGCCAAGACTTTGCTTGGCAGGCGTTTGAACTCAATCAATCTATCTTTTTGCAAGCCCCTAAAGTTTCAGAAGATACGTATAGTCTTGAAGGTATGCCGCAAGCTAGATTTTTGATTGCCTCACCTATACGCAATTATGAAGGTAAAAGTGTAGGGGTTTTGGTGGCAAGTAGTGCTAGCAAAAGCGCTACCTTAAACTCAGAAGATATTGCTTTTATAGAAGGCATAGCACAAGCTGCAGGTAACGCAATTATGCGTTTAGATTTGCTGGGTGCTAGTCAAGCTCAAGCAAAACGCTATCAAGAGCTCTACCAGGAGTCTGACCGTCAAGCTAAAGAACTATTCTTATTACATAAAGTGCGCTCCGCCATTGCTACAGAAGTCAATTTGAAAGAACTTATGGTCAAAGTTGTTGAGGTTGTTTCAGAAAGCTTTGGGTATGCCTTTATGAGCGCTTACCTAGTTGAAGAAGACAGCTTAGTTTTGCAGCATAAATATGGCTACCAAACGCTACCGAACCGTATGTCTACAGATGCAGGTGTGATGGCTCGAGTGTTTAGAACGAAGCAGGCTGCGTTGGTTGAAGATGTTAAAGAGGATCCTGATTTCTTGGGTTGCTCTGAAGTGATTGGGTCTGAAATTGCTGTTCCCTTACTTAGGAATCAGCAGGTTATTGGCATTCTTGATCTTGAGAGCCCCATAGCTCACGCGTTAACTAAAGATGATTTTGCGCTCATGCAGAACTTAGCGAAGCAAGTTAATTTGGCGATAGAGCGGGCGTACTTGCATGAGTATCTGTTGGAGAGTGAAAGGCGTTTTCGTCTGCTTGCCGAAAATACAAATGAGGTTATTTGTTTGCATAGCCTTAGGGGTGGCTTTAATTATCTGAGCCCTGCGGTTAACGCTATTTTGGGTTATCAAGCTTCTGATTTGGTAAATTATCGGGCAGATGATTTGTTTCATCCTGACGATAAGCATATTAGCCAAAGGCAGCTTTATAAAGTACTTGTCCGTAAACAAAGTTATCAGTTAACGCACCGTTTTCGTAAAAAAGACGGTACTTATTGCTGGTTAGAAACCATGCTTAAACTCTTAAAAACAGATGCAGGCGTTAGCGTTTTATCTTCATCACGAGATGTTAGTGAACGTGTCAGCATGCAAGAAACGCTTAGGTTTAATGCGCTTTATGACCCTTTGACAAGGCTTGCTAATCGTAATCTTTTTGTTGACCGAATTAACCATGCGTTGCAAAAAGGCTGGCGTAAAGAAGCAAAGTTTGCGCTTGTTTTTATTAACCTTAACCGCTTTAAAATGATTAATGATAGTTTTGGTTATGAACTTGGCAATCAATTGCTTATGAGCATAGCCAAACGTCTAGACACCATGCTTCGCCCTGAAGATACGGTAGCTCGCATAGCCAACAAATCTTTTTGTGTATTGTTTGAAGGCCTAAGTGAACAAGAAGATTTGCAAACCTTAGTTAAACGCCTAGATGCCATATTAAAGCCATCCTTTCATTTTGAAGATCGCGAAATTTTTGTTGAAACAAGTATGGGTGCAGTATTAAACCACAGTCGCTATCAGCAAGCTGACCCTATGCTTCGTGACGCAGAAATAGCTATGAACCGCGCAAAGTACAATAAAATCAGCTCCACTATCTTTGATGAATTTATGTACCATGATGTTGTCTCAAGACTCAATCTAGAAACAGACTTGCGTTACGCACTCAAACGAAATGAATTTCATTTTAGGTATCAACCCATTCTAGATTTAAAGGGCGAAACCATCATTGGCGTAGAAGCTCTTTTAAGGTGGCAGCATGGCAAAAAGGGCACTATTAGCCCAGCTGACTTTATACCTGTCGCTGAAGAAAGCGGCCTCATTGTTGAAATAGACAAATGGGTACTCAAGCATGCTCTGCAAGAAATAGCAGCCTGGCAACAAAGCTCCAACAACACAGCCTACGTTGCGATTAATGTTTCAAGTCAAAGTTTAGAGAGTAGTGACTTCTTTGATTACCTAGATGACTGCTTAGCTAAAACCCAAGTTGCACCACAAGGACTCAGACTCGAGCTTACTGAGTATAGCCTTATGCAAGATGCCACGGTTATGATCGAGCGGCTTAGAAAGCTACGTGAAAAAGGCGTGGCTGTTCATATTGATGATTTTGGTACGGGCTATTCTTCTTTAAGTTATTTACATGCTTTACCTGTTGATGTTTTAAAGATCGATAAATCTTTTATTGAGCATATAGAGCAAGATAGTGCCATTGTGCAGACTATTCTTGCCTTGGCTAAACAATTACATCTTAAAGTTGTGGCTGAAGGTGTAGAAAATGAAGAGCAAGCTTATTTGCTTAAGCGTTTAGACTGCGATTTTGTTCAAGGCTATTATTATGCTAAACCCTTAGCTTTAGAAGATTTAAAAGCACTGGGGTTAAATCTAACTAAGTCTCTGAATTCTACTTTAGAAGCTAATCGGCCCTCAACTATGTTTTCGAAAAACTGAAGCTGTTTCTTTAGCTGCAGTAAAACCTGCACTAAACAGTCTACATTTGATTTGCCTTGTTTAGCTAAGTTA
>CAYGTA010000090.1:0-12840 GCA_964352605.1 uncultured bacterium
TTCACTTCCATTTGATAGGTTAAAAACATACTTCTCGTAGCGAGCTTGTCGTAAACGCCTCGTGCTCTGTAGTTATCATCTGCAGTTAACCAGCGTACTATGGGCCAGTATTGTCTTTTGGCTTCTTCGTTGAGTCTCTCAAAAAGCGCGTCAACAATGCCTGAGCCGCGTTCATTGGGGTCTACAAATAAGTCATCTAAAAAGCCTACTTTTGTACCTCTTAAGGGGGATGGCATTTCACGGTAGTGCATAAGACCAACAGCTTTGCCTTGTTCGTTTTTGGCAAGCAGGCACCAGAAGGCTTCGTTGTCATCATGAATCCATGACCAGATGGCATCCATTTTGCTTTGGTTGGTTTCTACTTTATAGAATGTTGCGTAGCCTTGAAAGAGCTCTGCCCATGCGGCGCGGTCTTGTTGATTTGGGTAGTTAATAGTTAATTGATTCATAGTTTAATTTAGCACTTAAGCTTTAAGTGTGAGAAGCGCCAGTTTTCTGATTTTGAATAGAACCAGCGTGGGCTTTAGCTGTTTTTCACTTTCATTTGGTGGCCGATTTGTTTAGGTGTTTCCATGTTCTTGTGAGCATTCCATATAGCGTCTAGGGCTTGTTTTATGTTGGGTAGTATGGCGGTGGCTTTGCTTGCTTGCATGTCTACATGTAGCAGCATTTGTTCTGTGGTAGCTATTAGTTCTCCTGTATTTCCGTGGTACATGCTGTGGAAGAAGTGTAAGCGTTTTTCATCTAGGCCAATGATTTGAGTTGTAAATCTTAGGGGTTCACCACTGCCGACTTCTTGATAGAAATTGATGTGACTCTCGACTGTGTAAAAAGAGTGGCCTTTGCCTTCGTTGCGGTAGCTTTCGTTTATGCCTATATAGCGAAAGAGTTGGTCGCTGGCTTCGCCAAAAGCGGTTAGGTAGCTAGCTTCAGTCATGTGGCCGTTATAGTCAATCCATGTTGGGTTTACGTTGCAGTTGTAAAGCTCGAGTGGTGTGTCTATGGTGTCGCCTTCTTGCCAAACTTTTTTGGTGCTGGCTTGGTAGCGTTTGCCGTCAAGCTCGGTCATTATTTTGCCAGCCGCGTACTGGTGTTCTTGGAGTGCCCTCATTATGCTGATTAAGCAGTTGTCACGCAAGCGCTCGAGTTCTTTTATGCTTTGGCTGCCAGCTTGGTTTTGGGTGCCTTCTACCATTTTGTCTATGAGGCTGTCTGTGAGTTCGGGAGCTTCGAGTTTGGTCCAGGGGAGTTTTAGAGCGGGGCCGAATTGGTTGAGCATGTGCCTCATGCCCATGTCACCGCCTGCTAGGTGGTAGGTGAGGTTGGTGCCCATCATGGCCCATCTTAGACCGGGGCCGTAAATGATGGCTTCGTCTAGTTCGCCGGTGTTGGCTATGTCGTCGTTGACGAGGTGGAGTATTTCGCGCCAGAGGGCTTCTTGCAAACGGTCAGCTAGGTAGCCTTCTATTTCTTTACGTACAATTAGGGGGTGCATGGCTAGGTTTTTGTAGAAGCTTTTGGCGGTTTGTATGTTGTTTTGGCTGGTGGCTTTGCCGCCAACGATTTCTACGAGGGGGAGTAGGTAGACGGGGTTGAAGGGGTGGCCTATGAGCATGCGTTGGGGGTGCTGCATGTGTTCATGTATGTCGCTGGGCAAAAGCCCTGATGAGCTTGAGGCGATGATGACTTCTTTGGCTGTTAGGGCGTCCATTTGTTTGTGTAAGGCATTTTTTAGGTCTTGGCGTTCAGGTGCGCTTTCTTGTATGTAGTCAGCTTTTGCGCAGACTTCTGCTAGGTCACCTGTGAAGTGTAGTCTTTCTTGACTTGCTGTTGGCATAAGGCCTAGTTTTTCTAGGGATGGCCATGCGTTAGCTATGTTGGCACGCATTTGTTCTTCGGCGTTTTTGCCGGGGTCAGTTGCGATTACATCTAGGCCATGGGCGAGTGCTCTGGCTGCCCAGCCTGAACCTATGACGCCTGTGCCAACAATGCCTAGGGTTTTGATTTCATTCAAAGGAATCTCCTTGGGGGCTTACTTTGAATGTTTAAAAGCAAGCTGTTTAGAATTGACTGTTCTAATAATTTACGTTTGCTTGTCCTTTAAGCTCGAGTATGCTTCTGGTTTCGTCGGGGGTAGCTATTTCTAGTGATAAGTCGCTCATGATGCGGCTTATTTTTTCGACTTGTTGGGCGCTGCTTTGGGCGAGTGCGCCTTTGCCTATATATAGGCTGTCTTCTAGACCTACGCGTACGTGGCTTCCCATGATTGCGCCTGCTGTGACGGTGTTCATTTGCCAGCGTCCGCCGCCCAGGACTGACCATTGCACATCGTCTCCGAGTAGGCGGTCTACGGTGCGTTTCATAAAGACAAGGTTATCTATGACATCTGCGCCTATGCCGCCCATGGTGCCGAGTACAAATTGTAGGAATATGGGTCCTTTTATGTAGCCCATGTCTTTGTAGTAAGCAAGGGTGTAGATGTGTCCTACGTCGTAGGCTTCAAACTCGAAGCGGGTTCCGGTTTCGTGGTGTAGTGTGGTGAGCATGTACTCTATGTCGGCAAAGCGGCTGGCGAAGGGTTCGGTGCGGGTGAGTTCTAGGAAGGGTTGTTCCCAGTCGTAGTCCCATTTTCCTTCGTATTTTGGAATCATGGGGAAGCCGCCGTAGTTGATGGTTCCCATGTTGCAGGTGCAGAGTTCTGGTTGTAAGTCTTTAATGACACTTAGGCGTTGTTCTATGCTTTGGCCGGTTGCGCCACCTGAGGTGATGCTTACAATGGCGTTGGTTTGAGTCTTTATTTCTTTTAGGTACTCGCGAAATAAGCCTACATCTGCGTTGGGTTCGCCTGTGTGTGGGTCACGTGAATGCAGGTGAATAACGCTTGCGCCTGCGTTGGCTGCGTCTATGGAGTGTTTAATGATGTCTTCTATTTTGTAGGGTAGGTGGGGTGACATGGTTGGAGTGAAGGATGCGCCTGTTATGGCTGATGTGATAATTCGTTTGCCCATTTGTAGTCCTTTTCGCTTGCATAGGTTTGTCCTGTATGGTGGGATTATACTATAATGTGAAATAGTGTCAACGGTTCAATCTATAGAAAGAGCATTTAGTATTTTAGATGTCATAGCGGCATCTGAAGTCGGTATTAGCGTTACGGAGACTTCTAAACGTGTGCAGTTACCTACCAGCACGGTATCTAGACTCATTATGACCCTAGAGCAACTCGGAGCCGTTGAACGCCTTGAAAATGAACATGTACGCATTGGTAAACGTATTCATTCTTTAAGTCAAAGCTTAACTGAAGAAGAAAAACTCATTAGGCTTGCCAAACCCATCTTAAAAGACCTTGCTACAAGCATAGGTGAAGATGCAGCCCTTGTCGTGCCAGATCAGTTTAAAGCACGCTTCATAGCCCAAGAATCAGGCGGGCAAGTTATCCAAGTACAAGACTGGACAGGCTCGAGTTTTGCCATGCATAGTTTAACTGCAGGTAAACTATGCATGGCACAGTTTAATAGCGAAGAACTCGAGCGTTACTTTGCTGCCTTTTCTTTTAAAAATACTTCTAAAAAAGCGCTTAAGTTACTTCTTAAAGACCTTAAACAAGCGGGGTTATGTTGGAGTTTTGGTGACTTTAGTGAAGATTTAAATGCGGTTTCTGCACCCATCTTTAAAGCAAAGCAAGTGGTTGCAGCGTTGACACTTTATGGTCCCAATTACCGCTTTCCTGATACGCAGCAAGAGGCAATTTCAGAACGCATTAAACGAAAGGCCGAGTATTTATCTAAGCAGCTTAGTTAGCGTCTTTGGTTTATTCTTTTTACTGACTTAATCTTGATATGCTTTAGCCCAGACGAAGCTGCGTTTAAACAAGCTGCTTAGATTTATTCGCTTTGGCCTTAAAGGCTTTAGCTACTTAAGGTTGCTTATGAATCCTAAATTAAGTAGTCAAATACAGTCTGTTGATCGTGCTTTAAGCATTCTTGAGTACTTAGCTGAATTTGGAGAATCAAGCGTTACTGATATTGCTATAAACCTAGCCATTCATAAGTCAACAGCATTTCGCTTACTCGCAACTCTAGAAAAGCGGGGCTTTGTCATGCAAGAAGCCGAGCGAGGCAAGTACCGCCTTGGCTTTAACTTACTACATTTAGCGAGCAGCATAACGGCTGATCTCGATCTTATAAAAATAGCTAGGCCTTTTTGCAAGAGCTTAAGTGAACAAACCCAAGAAACCGTTAACCTTGGTGTTTTAGAAAATAACAGTGTGTTAAATATTGATCAGGTTATTGGTAGTTCAAATATTGTGAGTCACAATTGGGTGGGTCATAAAAACCCGCTTAATTGCACTTCGACAGGCAAAGCCATATTAGCTTTTTTACCAAGCAACGAGCGAGCTAAGTACTTAAAAACCTTAACAAGTTGCACCAAATACAGCCACACAGACGCCGTAGATTTAAGCATTGAACTTCAAGGCATACAAGAGCAAGGTTACGCTTACACCCTAGAAGAACTCGAGCTTGGGCTTAATGCCGTGGCTGCACCCATTTTTAATCAAGCTGCTAAGGTAATTGCTGCGGTCAGTGTTTCTGGGCCTTCTTATAGACTCACGCAAGATAAGCTACAAAACTTAGGAAAGCTAACGCAAGCCACTGCGCAGAGCATTTCTGAGCAGCTAGGCTACAAAGCTTAAAGCCAGCCTTTTTCACGTGCTAGGCGTGCCGCTTCAATGCGGTTACTCACCCCCAACTTACTAATAGCTTCAGAAAGATAATTACGTACCGTACCGTCACTAAGCTCGAGTTGTTTAGCTATATCTGGGCTTGTTTTTCCTTCGGCAGCTAAACGCAAAACTTGACGTTCACGGTCGCTTAGAGGGTCACTTTCTGTCCAAGCTTCAGCAGCTAGTTCAGGGTCAATCGCGCGACCACCCGCAGCCACGCGTCTTATGGCGTCAGCAAGGTCACTCGCGGGGGCATCTTTAAGTAAATAGCCAGATGCACCCGCTTCTAAAGCACGCCTTAAGTAGCCAGCCCTAGCGAACGTGGTTACGATAATGACTTTGCAGTTTAAGCCTTCTTGCTTTAACGCTTGCGCAAGCTCGAGTCCTGTCATGTTGGGCATTTCTATGTCTGTTAGCAGTACATCAGGTTGTTGTTCTTTTATTTGCTCTAAGGCAATTTGCCCGTCACTCGCTTGCCCGACTACGCTTATATCATCTTCTAAATCAAGTAGCGCTGCGAGTGCCCCCAGTACCATGCCTTGATCTTCAGCAATAACGATGCTTATCATGCTTCTAACCCTAAATTTAAGTGGCGTTTCTGAGCACTATGCCGCTTATTATCTTTTAGCAAAACAATAAGCAACTGCGTTCCTTGAGAACCCTGCATATCGAACTTACCGCCTAAAAGCATAACGCGCTCACGAATACCTGCTAAACCGTTACCCACAGCTGACTGCATGCCTATACCATTATCTCGAATTTCAAACTCGAGTGTTTCTTTGCTTTCTCTAAGCTCAACAAAACATCGGCTTGCCTTAGCGTGCCTAATTATGTTGGTTACAGCTTCTCTTAGTACCAAACTTAAGGTGCTTTCTTGCAGCGCGTTTAGGCTTTGCACATCGCCTTTAAAGCCAAAACTCACATTAGCAGCTTCAAGAGCAAGTTTCGCACTTGCAATTTCTGCCATTAAGCCTCTTTGACGGTAGCCTGTCACGGCACTTCTGACTTCGGCTAGCGTTTCACGAGATATTCTTTCAACCTCTTGTATTTCTTTTTTAGCTTTAGAAGTATCTTTATCAATTAGTTTAGAAGCCAACTCTGACTTTAGAGTAATAACACTAAGCGTGTGACCCAATAAATCATGTAAATCTCGAGCTATTCGTTCACGCTCAGCAATGGTTGCTAGCTGTTCAATTTCACTCTGCGCCAACTCGAGCTTAGCTGAGCTTCGTTCTCTTTCTGCCTCAAAAGCATTTAAACCAGCTACAAATAGTGAAAAGATAAGCGACGGAATGTAAACATAAAGCCTTGCCTCAAAAGGTACAAGAGCAAGAAAAAATCCAGCAACAATCAGGCCCACTAAGAGACCTAAGAACAGCAGCAAGCCCCGACCCCGAAAGGCGTAAGGTGAAGCAGCTGCCGCGTAAATAAAATAAGTGGATGCGCCAGAATTGTAAAAGCCCGCAACGCCAAGCGAGCACACAAACCCTAAAAGCGCGATAGCTGTAAGAGGTAATACTCGAGCGTTTCGTTTATAGATAAATGACAGAAAGTACATGGGTAAGAAAACAACAATGCTCAAAAGAGTTAAAGACCAATTCCTTACGCTATAGTCTGGGTCTAAGATGGGTTGTATAAATAAGAAACCTAAATAAAATAGATAAAAGTAGGGTCGCCAGCCTATGTGTTTAGGGTTAAGTCGCTTGAGCATGGTCATGCCAGTCTATAGTTGCTTTGAAACAAAAGTAAAGGGTTCGAATTGTTGCGCATCTTAGTTTCTATTTGCAAGGCAGGATGCCGTTGTAATAATAATGGCGACTGTTATTCCCAAAAGGGCACTGTTAAGCGCTACTATAGTGGCAATGGCTAGGGTGCTAGCAAGACTTAGATTGAATTTATTGATTTTAACGTTCACTTTAAAGTCCTCTTTTCAAACTCAATGGCTTCTTTGGCATGGCTTTTAGCTAAATCGCTTGGCTTAACCAAAAGTTTGACCTTCATCTTTTCTGTAGAGAAAGGTGGCAAGAACCAGCAAAATAAGAGTGTATATTGCCAATACCCCAAGGTGTCCTAAAGTTGACTCTCCTCTATCTGCACCTATTACGCTTAGCGCTAATTGCATAAGGTGATAGGGCGCTAAAAAAGGGGCAATACCTTTTATAAACGAAGGTAAAGCTTCTAGGGGCAACCATAAGCCAGAAGCAAACGCCATTGGTAAGTAAATTAGATTCACAACAGCAGGCGCAGAGTTTGGGCCAACTGCGTAACCTAGTGCCAAACCCATGGCTGCAAATGGCAGCGTTCCAAAAACCAAGATGCCCCACAAAGAAAAAAACTGCGCAAAACTAAGTCGCACCTCACCAAAGGCAAACCCCAAGGTCCAAAGAAGCAAAAAGATAATGCTACTAAAACAAGCTGACATAAATAACTTAGCCATAAAGTACGCTAAAGGAGGCATGGGTGACGCGCGTTTAAGACGCATCCAACCTTGACCCCGCTCACTCGCTATACCCGCACCAAACCCAAACAAAGCTGCACCAATCACCCCAAAGGTACCGTAACTCACCAAATAATATGTAGCAGCATTAATAGGCCCAAGCTGATTTTGCCCAAACGTCAAACCAAAAAAGATATAAAACATAGTAGGAAATAAAACCGTTGATAGTGCAAAGACAGGTAATCGGATTGACTTAAGAAATTCGTACTTCGCTTCAAGCCAGTAAAGTTTAAAGGTATTTCGTGAATGAATCATGCTACTCTCTTTTCTTCAGTTAGTGCCAAAAAGGCATCTTCTAAACCTGCACTTGTAACTTCAAGCCCTGTGGCAGTCACGTCTCTTTGTAAAAGTTCAGACACCACCCTTTCAGCTTGCGTAACCAAAATTTCTATTGCTGCGCCTTCTTTTTTAATTGAAATCACTCCCTGCATTTGAGCAATCTCTTTTTCTTGTAGGCTGGTCACAATACGAATTTTCCTGCCTGCCGTTTTCGCCTTAATATCTGTAGGGCTGCCCTCCGCAATGACCTTCCCCTTGTTAATCACTATGATTCGGTCAGCCAGCGCGTCAGCCTCTTCTAAATAATGGGTTGTCAAGACAACTGTTCGACCTTTACCAATAAAGCCTCGAACTTGCTGCCACAATGCTCTGCGTGAGGCCACATCTAAGCCTGTGGTTGGTTCATCTAAAAAAACCAAATCAGGATTACCGCACATAGCCAAAGCCAAATGCAATCTTTGCTTTTGCCCTCCTGACAATTTGCCGTACCACCTATTTTCTAACCCCCCCAAACCAGAAAGCTCGAGTACTTCTTTTAGACTTAAGGGGTTTGGGTAGTAGGCGCTGTAGAGCTCAATATGCTCTTTTACTTTGAGGGTGTCAGGAATGCCTGAGAGTTGCAACATAACGCCTGTGCGCATACGGCTTTCTAAAGCTTGTGGGTCTTTACCAAATAATAAGGCTTGGCCGGAACTGGCTTTTACTAAGCCTAAGAGCATGCTGACTGAAGTTGTTTTTCCTGCACCATTTGGCCCTAAAAGAGCAAGCACTTCACCTGCATAAATGTCTAGACTTAGATTGCTTACAGCTTCAATTTGACCGTAGCGTTTAGAAGCATTTTTTAAGCTAGCTACAACGCTGGCTTGACTGTTTTTTACTGTCCTTGGGTTCATGCACCTAGTATGGCGTAAGCCTATTGCCACGACTATTGTGAACTGTCAGTCTAAAACTATGACATTTGTCATGAAGCTAGGCTTCAAATACGAAGTCAAAGCTTCATCTGGCGTAGAGTGACAAAGCTATGAATCCTTTTTATAAATGGTTAATTTGTATTATTTTTTTACTTAATAGTATCTCTTTTGCGCAACTTCCTGTTGGCGCAAGCCAAACTGCACCTGAAAGCTACAGTGATGTTCCTGTCAGTCACTGGGCTTATAGCGCCTTAGAGCGCATGACAAGCATGGGTATTTTTACAGGCTATCCTGACGGTTCTTTTCAAGGAACAAAAACCCTGTCTCGTTATGAAGCTGCTGTTATAGCCGCGCGCACACTAGATTATGTTGACGCTTTAATACTGGTTCTAAGTGGCAATGCTGATATAGCAGAAGCGTTAAAAGATGCCGCACAAAATGTAGGCTCAGTAACGAACTTTGACGAGCGCATAAGCCTCATAGAAGCGCAACTAGACCAAGCAGCCTCCCTTGCTTATGCCAGAGCTTTAGAAGAACGCATTATTGTTTTAGAAGGCACACTCAACGACCTAGTTGGTGAAGATTTACTACCTGCCAGCCCTCTGTCAGAAAGCAATCCAGATCTACCCCAAAGCGCTTCTGACGCAGTAACAAGCAACTCGAACATAGACAACCCAGATAACAACACCTCGACAGCAAATTCCACAAATACGGCAAGCTCGAGTGTTGGGCTTATTGCTACGCCTTTGGCTGAAATTAGTCTTAAAACATCTTCATCTTATCCTCTTTTTTTGGGTTTCTCTCCTGGGGTTATTACGAGTTCAGGTGATGTTTATTTTGCAGTGCAGTTTGGTTATGACAACTTACTGGGGCCACTTGGTTTAAGTTCAAGGCTTGTTTTTAATAGTGGTCAGCGTGAGTTGCGTGCCAGTTTAGATGCCAGCATGCGCTTGCAGGCTTTTAGTGATTTGTTTGACCTTTATGGCGGGCTTGGTGTGGGTGTAAGCATTCAACCAGAAGGTGACGCACTTATTTTAGAAGTGCCGTTTGGCTTTGAGTACAAACTCATTGAACAGTTAGGGCTTTTTGGTCAAGTAACCACTGCTTACGCCTTTGCGCCCATTAATGATGTAGATGCGCAAATTACCTTAGGTATTAATTTAAGATTTTGAGCTTTGGCTAATAAGCGCACAAATTTGTTTAGATTCAATCGCAATTTCTCTAAGCATGCCCGTTGCAGCTACGTTATAACCACAAAAGTATAAGCCTGACAAACTACTTTCTGCCCCACTAATGATTGGCTCACCTTTGGCGTTGTAAACAGCATCATTAGCAAGAAAATCATGTACATCAGCACGATAACCTGTTGCTAAAACAACGGTGTCAAAAAAAGCTCGACTGTCGTCATTAAAAATAACGGCATTTTCTTCAAACTTTACAATACCCGGAAGTATAGTGACTTTACCTTCTTTGATTAGGTCGACCGTTCCTACATCAATCAGGGGAACTTGTTTTTTTGTGTTTATTTGAGTGATTGCACCCTCTTTGGGTTGAATAATGCCGTGGTCTGTTAAATTACCTTTAAACAAAGCCATAACCATGCCATTTAGCTTATCAACGAGATTTGATGGAAAAATACTCTGAATAATCGCAAGAACTTGAATGGGAATACCAAAAAAATCTCTAGGTATGACATTGACAGGCCCACGAACAGATAGGCTTACATCTGCGCCTTGTTCGTAGAGGTCAAGCGCGATTTCTCCTCCAGAGTTACCAAGACCCACCACCAGAACATTTTGTCCTTTATAAGCTGCACCTGTTTTATAGTCTGAGCTATGCAAAAATGTGCCTTGGTAGCTTTCTTGACCAGGCCATTCAGGTAAAAAAGGCTTGCGATTTAAACCTGTAGCAATAACAAGCTTTTGACTTTTAAACACAGCCTGATTAGTTTTTAACTGCCACCCACTCTCAGTATAATTTGCACTAAGCAACTCAGTTCCAAAAGCAATATCAAGGTCAAAATGCGCTGCGTAGCTAGCAAAATACTCAGCCACTTGATCTCTAGACGGATAACGACCAAACGACTTAGGCATAGGCATATGCGGTAGCGAAGAAAACACTCGAGTGGTGTGTAAATGCAGCCTGTCATAGTGTTTATGCCAGCTTGCACCTGCGCTCTGTTCTTTTTCAAGAATGAGGCTTTCTATGCCTTCTTTTTTTAAGCAGGCTGCCACGCCTAGCCCTGCAGGGCCAGCCCCAACTATGATAACCAAATGATCCATTTCTTAAGATCCCATCTCTCTTTATATTCGCAGCAACGCATTATCTCTCAGTTGCAGCGTTTCAATTTAAGTCTTGAATTCTATAAAGTAATCTTAACCCTGCGCATTCTAACTGCTTGGCAGCTTAACAAAGCATTACCTCTTTAAACTATATGCTCAATGCTAATCGACAGGCATCTTTAACGACAATCGATAAGCAAAAGAGCTAATTTAGCTCCTGAAGAGAGAATCCTCCTTGGACAAGTCTTACAATTATGGTTAGCATAAACACTATGGATGTTCAAACCGTACTTAATTACCCCGTTTTAGGTAACAGCGTTTTGCGCTGGCTAATTGCCATTGTTATAACGATTGTCAGCATAATCATTTTGCGTATTGCTAGAAGAATCATTAGAGGTCGCCTAGATAAACTAGCGAAACGAACAAGCATTTACTTTGATGATCTCATAACAGGCTTATTAGGAAACACCCGCAGTTTCTTTTTTACAGGCCTAGCTTTATATGTTGCCTCACGAACCCTTAGTTTTGACGAAGGCATAAGCAGACTTATAAGCCAAGGCATAAGCTTACTACTACTAGCCCAAATATTTATATGGGGCAACTACGCCATCAAAAAAACCATAACGCACTACAGTAATCAAGAAGGCTCGAGTGCGACCACTAAAACGACTTTGTCTGCCATTAATTTTATTGCACGTTTGGTGCTTTATAGCCTTGTAACCCTGTTAGCTCTAGACAATTTGGGGGTCAATATTACAACCCTTGTTGCAGGTGTTGGGGTCACAAGTTTGGCTGTTGCACTGGCGGTACAGAATATTTTAGGCGATTTGTTTAGCTCTCTTTCCATTGTGCTTGATAAGCCGTTTGAAATTGGTGATTTTGTCGTGGTGGGTGACTTTTCAGGTACGGTTGAGAATATTGGTTTGCGGAGTACACGTTTGCGTAGCTTAACAGGTGAGCAGCTTATTTTTTCTAATAATGACCTGCTGGGTAGTCGTATTAGAAATTACAAACGCATGCAAGAAAGACGCCTTTCTTTTAAATTAGGCGTAACCTACGACACGCCTGCGAGTAAACTTAAACTCATTCCAAGCATTATTGAAGAAGCCATAGATAAGCATGCCTACGCTCGTTTTGATCGCTCTCACTTCTCTGGCTTTGGTGATTTTTCTTTAGATTTTGATACCGTCTATTTTATGTTGAAACCAGATTATGCACTATTTATGGATACTCAGCAAACAATCAACTTTGATATTTTGGAGCGCTTCGAGCAAGAAGGTATAGACTTTGCGTTCCCAACGCAAACCATACAGCTAGAAAAAACTACAGGATCTGTTTAGGGTAAAACTCGAGTGCATCTGCTGCGACAAAATGTACCTTTGTGGCTCCTAAGTCAGGCAGGCTCATAGCTTGGCTTTCCCCATGAATATGCCCAAACACCACGATATCTGGCTTGGCTTCCAAGAGAATATCTGTAAATAAGGAAGGCTCGAGTTTAGGGTTTGCGGGTGGGTAGTGCATCATAACAATGAGTTTTTCTTTGTCGTATTGTTTGGCAGCTTCTAAGCTGAGTTTCAGTCTGTTTGCCTCACGGTTATAGAGCTTATGATCGTTTTCTTTAAAGTCATAACTTCCGGGGCAAGACCAACCGCGTGCGCCTGCAATAACCGTGTCACCAAGTAGCAGTGCATCATTTTGGAGTGCGTAAATACTTTTAGGTAAATGACTTCTTACTTTACTAACTGACGACCACCAGTAATCATGGTTGCCTCGCAAAATCACTTTTGTGCCGGGTACTGCGTCAATATCGTTTAAGTCAAGAAGAGCGTCATGCAGAGTCATGGCCCAAGAAATATCGCCTGGGATAAGCACAACATCATCCTCTTGAATGGTTTCTTGCCAGCGTTCAAAAATAATTTCAGGATGCCCTTCCCAATTCCCTCCAAAAATATCCATGGGTTTAGGGTTTGCTTTAGATAGATGCAGGTCGGCAATGGCAAAGAAACGCATAAGCTCTATAGTTTATAGGGTTTTTACTAAGCTGTCAGCGAAATGGCTTGCGTTTGACAGAGTAATACCCTTTCCGTTTATTTCTTTAAGGAATTATACTAAACTGATTTAATCGTGTCATAAGACTGAGTGAGTCAGAGC